>DASQNW010000226.1:0-11834 GCA_035644775.1 Chitinophagaceae bacterium
CTAATAGGAAAAATATCTTACGTGACTGTGCCGTACGCTTCTATTGCAGATAGCACTGTGAAAGTTACTGATGATGAAATAAAAAGTTATATCTCAGATCACCGGAAGGATTATACGCAAGAGGAAGAAACTCGTTCTTTAAGCTATGTGGTGTTCAGTGCGTCTCCTACCACGCAGGACAGCATCGGCATCAGAACACAACTGCAAGCTTTACAGCCGGAGTTTGCCGCTACTTCTGACGATGCCAGCTTTCTCACCAGGCACGGAAGCACCATCACAACCTTCCTGTATGCGCCGGCCGCACAAGTACAGGTTCCGGCAAAGGACTCAATTTTTCCGCTGGCAAAAGCAAGTGTGTTTGGCCCGTACTTAGACGGAAACAGCTTTGTTCTTGCCAAGAAAATTGATACTCGCCCCTTGCCCGATTCTGTTAAAGTGAGACATATATTATTAGGTACAACGGATCCACAGTCGGGTCAGCCATTGTTGCCTGATAGCGTCGCCAAATCTAAGGCAGACAGCATAGCTGCGGCCATCAGAGGTGGAGCTAACTTCGATTCTCTTGAAGCGAGATACAGCACGGACCAGGTAGCCCATAAGGATAAAGGTGTAATGACATTTTCATCCATGCAGATACAGGGCGATAATTTTGCAAAAGAATTAGGCGATTTTATTCTCTTCGATGGTAAGCCTGGTGATAAGAAAGTAGTTAAAACCAGTTTTGGATATCACTACATAGAAATCTTAGAACACAAAAATCCTCAGCTGCATCATAAGATTGCTTATTTGTCTAAACCGATAGTGCCCAGTGCCGAAACAGACAATTCAGCGCAGAATGCAGCGAGTTTATTTGCCGGCGACAGCCGTAACGCTAAGGCTTTCAACGATAATTACCAGAAGAATCTAAAGGCAAAAGGCATCAATAAGTTGATTGCAACAGACATCAAACCGAATGACTACAACATTAGTGGAGTCGGTACGTCAAGAGCTTTTGTGAAAGATGTTTTTGAAGCAGATAGAGGTGATGTGTTGCAACCACACCGCATAGGCGATAACTATGTAGTGGCTGTAGTCACCGAAGTGAATGAAGAAGGCCTAATGAGCGTGAACCAGGCACGTGCAGCAGTAGAACCTATTCTGCGGAACCGGAAAAAGGCAGCTCAGATAACAAAGAAGATTGGAAAAATAACTACGCTGGAAGCGGCTGCTACGGCTGCCGGACAGCCGGTGCAGACCGCGGACAGCCTCAGGTTCAACGGAAGAAGTAACCCTGTTCTTGGATTTGAAAGTAAGGTGATCGGCGCAAGCTTTAATCCTGCGAATAAAGGAAAAGTGGTTCCCGAGGCGCTCAGCGGACAGGCTGGCGTATACTTGGTGAGGGTAGATGCAATTGGAACCACACCTGTGGAAGTGGCCGGAATAGAAGCACAGCGGAATATGCTTACGATGCAGGCGCGACAGATGATGGCCTACCGCTCACCTGTTATTGCACTGCGCAAAGCTGCCAAAATTAAAGACAACAGGGCCGCATTCTTTTAATCTTCAAACAACTTTGTGTGAAGGCATCTTTAACGGGGTGCCTTTTTGCTATTTGGGATGTACCTGTAAACTTGCGAAAGAGGCGGTTCGATCTTGTATTCTCTTCTACGAGTCCCGCACAAGATGCCTGTGACAAAATAGGCCGCAGCGGAGACTCGTCAGAGAAGTTGAGATGCCGCGGCGAATGCTCGTGAGGAAAATGGACTAGCAGGCAAGTGTGATCAATAGTCCGGGAAGAAAAATATCCGGCATAGGTGGATGTGCCGGATAGTGCGTAAAACTTAAAAAAGTAAAAACCTCTAGCTGATGTCAGTATTTGATGTACCCCTCGAAGTCAGCTCTGAAGGAAGAAGTAAGAAAATTATTACGTGCAGTAACAGTGAAGCTGCCGCTCGCATTTGCAAACCTGCCGGTGCCACCTGTTATGGTTTCTACCAGGTCTGCTCCATTCATTCCATTTACAACTGGTGTACTGGTGCCCGTGAAAGTGGTAAACAACTGGTCACCGTTTGCAGCTGTAATGGTCCGTTCCCCGCTTACAGCAAACGGAGCCGGGAAAGATACGGTTACATAAGAAGTGGCTTCAAACGTACTCTTGCCCAGGTGACTAGCAATGCCCGTTCCACTTACCCGCTGAATAAGATTTGGCGGTCCCTGCAACACCGCTATTGAAGTCTCGTAGCTTCCTTTAAACGGCACACCCGATTCACTCATTTTACTATCTTTCATAGAACGGGCTGAAACTACGGCAGGTTGTAGATTATCTTCTGACTGTTCAATGGCTTCTTTTTGACAAGAGACCAAATAGAAGGAAACCAGGATGGCCAGTAAAGCTGAAAGTTGTTTTTTCATTTTATTTGTTTTATTGATGAGGAAAAAATATTTGAAAATGAAATTATGCGGAAGAAGAAGCGGAGGTCAAGTAATGAGACAAATAGATGCATTCTTGCGACAGACACAGAATTCATCAGCTCAAACATTTTCCTTGTCTCAAGATTGAAATGTTTTCTTGACAGTAATGGGGCAAGAACAACAAGGCGAATTCTTTCCCTAATGATTCCAGGGTTCAAGGCACCGCTGCCGAACCCGTTTTTATTACCGCCGCTTCAGCGCTGAGGCGAACTGATCTTTAGATCTATTTAAGAAAAGCCGGTCTACCTTTGCAGTATGGAAGATTCAATTGTAAACAGGGTAGCCAATAGCGGATTACTTACTATTGATCTCGAGCAGTTTTTGCCTTCGGCTGAAATCGTCACCTTCGATCTGAAAAACTATCTTTTCAAAGGCCTTATTTTAAAAGAAAAGGATTTCCGGGAAGCACTAAGAAGTCTTGACTGGGAGATGTTTCGCGACAAACACGTTGCGGTTACCTGCAGCACCGACGCTATTATCCCATTGTGGGCGTACATGTTAGTGGCTTCGTATCTCCAGCCTATAGCTAAAGATATTTACGCCGGCACTGCAGATGAAATGCAGAAATCTATTTTGCTTCAAAACATTGCGGACATCAATGCCGAGAGCTATAAAGACCAAAGGGTGATCGTAAAAGGATGCGGCGAGCAGGAGATTGATCGTACGGCCTATTTAGAAATAACCAAACGATTACGTCCTTTTGTCAAAAGCCTGATGTATGGAGAGGCTTGCAGCAATGTTCCCATTTTCAAAAACAAAGCCACGTGAGCAGGGCTTTAAGCTTGCTTTTGATCTCAGTTTGTTTTGCCTGTACTAATCAGCCGCAGCAAAATCGCAGGGGCTCGGCATCCACCCATCAGAATGGAGCGGACACGGCTCAGGACATAGTTCGCACTATGCTCCCGGAGCTATTTGAATACTTTTCTCAACACGACAGCAGTTTTGCTTCTTCCGCATTTGACGCAGGCGCAAAAACTCCATTGCCAGACCAGGCTGCGGAACCTGTTGATAAAGAGTTTACGAAGTACCACTCTTTGCTGATGTTTAACAGTGATAGTTCAAAGGCGATTGATCTTTACTCTTATAATTTCATTTTCCAGAAAAAAGACAATCGAGATGTGTTAACAGAAGCGGGACCGGACATGGAAATAGCGCTGTACGACGTAAACGACCGCACACGTAGGCGACTGTTGTTCACCGGACCTTCTGTTCCTCTACTCGATGCAAAATGGATCAGCGATAAAGATATTTTGATTGGCGGGGCGGAAGAAATCAACGAAGACCAAATAAAACCGCTGCTTTGGCAGATAAGCTTAACTGACGGCAGTCAGCAATTGTTAGTTTATCGAGATACGCTGAAAGGAAATGTAAGGCAATATTTATCTGGGAAGCTGAAGGCAAAGGAGTTTTAAAACCACCCTTTCTGCTTAAAAACGCGTAGCATCCAAATTGGGATCAGCAGCATCAGGCCGACTGATATATAAAAGCCCCACTGGTTATGTAGCAAAGGAATCTTTTCGAAGTTCATCCCGAATATTCCGCCAATGACAGTAGCTGGCGCCAACACGCAGGTTACAATGGCCATAACCTTCATCACTTCATTCATCTTTAGATTTACGTTGTTGATATACAGGTCCTGCATACTTACCATGATATCACGGTAGTTCTCACTAAGATCATATGCTTGTAGGATATGGTCATAAACATCTTTAAAATATTTTTCAGTTCTTTCGTCAATCAGTTCACTTTCGCTGCGTATGATACTGCTCATAAGATCACGCACAGGAACAATATTTCTCTTCAAAACTATCAGCTCTTTCCTGAACTGGTTTATTCTTGCCAGTGAACGTTTATTGCTGTTTCGTATGATTTCTTCTTCAAGCACCTCAATGCAATCTCCGAGTTTCTCCATCACAGTGAAGTAGTTGTCTACAATTAAATCAAGCATTGAGTAGCATAAGTAATCTGCTTGCCTCAGCCGCAACTTGCTATTGGGAATTTTCAGGCGATCGCGTATAGGATCCAAAACATCCCGCTTAGGATCTTCCTGGAATGTGATCACAAAGTTTTTACCAAGCACAATGCTTATCTGCTCTTGTTCTACTGTCTGGCTCTTTTCTTTATAATAAAGCATATTAAGCAGACAGTAAAGCACTCCATCCACTTCGTCCATTTTAGGTCGCTGGTTTAGGCTGAGGATGTCCTCAGCCAAAAGCGGGTGAATACCAAAATGAGCACAAGTAGCTTCTACATCTGCTTTGCGCAATCCATCCACATTGATCCAGGTTATGCGTTCATTATCTCTAAAGCGGAAACTATCTTCTACGTCAGTGAATTGGTGCTGCTCCAGCACTTGTGCGTCATAATCGTAAACCGAAACTTTCAGCACATCGGCATCTTTGCGTTCGGGGTTAACTGTAGGATTGACGTGGAAGATTTCCTTTGTTCGTTGCACACCGAACAAAGACATGGGAACGAAATACTTTAGATATTTTTCAGGCCTCATTCCATTGGCTTATTTTAAGTAAGATAAAGCGGAAACGGTACACCATAAAGCGGAAACTTGAGGCCGCGGTGTGAGATGATCTTTTAAGCTAAAGCTTTTCGTATAACGCACGTAGTTTGTCACGGGTCATAATTCTTTCCCAATCTGTTCCCAATGCATTTTCCCATAACGGGTTCATGCCTAACGAAACATTCATCATTATGTCGAACTGTTCGTCTGTTAGTCCACTGCAGATTCCTTGCGGTATATCGATGCCATTTTTTTCCACCATGCGTTTGAATACAGCAACACCTTCTGGATAGTATTCATCAAGATGGTTCATGACGATGCAATTACCAATTCCGTGTTTGGTGCCTAACAGATAGCTCAATCCATAACTAACCGCATGTGCAACACCCACCTGGGAGTAAGCGATACTCATGCCGCCTGCATAAGAAGCCATCATCAGTTTATCGTCGCATTCTTCATCCCACACGTCTTTTTCCAAAAACACGTAACGACAAAGCTCTAGCGCTTTCTCGCCGTAGCTTTTACTGAATTCGTTTAGATAGGTGCCCTCCAGGCTTTCAATACAATGGATGTAGCAATCCATACCTGTATAAAATCGTTGATTCACTGGCGCATTTGCCGTAAGCTCGGGATCAAGCAGGATCTGGTTGAAAGGGGTAAAATCGGAGTTCATTCCCAGCTTGCGTGCGGGACCCGTTAGCACCGTGGTGCGGCTTACCTCTGCCCCTGTTCCACTAAGTGTAGGAATGCCGGCTTTGTACACACCTGCTTTTTTTACCAGGTCCCAACCCTGGTAATCTGCAGACGAGCCCTCGTTTGTCATCATTAGTGACACTGCTTTGGCAAGGTCAAGCGCGGAACCGCCGCCGATGCCCACGACACCACTTACCGATCCAAATTCATCTTTTAGCTCCTGTGCTATCTTGTCAACGTAAGTAGTCTTTGGCTCGTAGGTGACATCAACAAAAACTATTTTATCGTTTCCTGTTAGCGGCACTCTGTTGGCTAATGGCTTGTTTTCAAAATAGTGATCAACCAAAAAGATTATTGGCAGCCCCTGGTTCCTATGTGGTGCAAGAATTTCGTTTAACTGGTTGAAACAGCCACGCCCAAACACCACGTAGTCTACCATCTTAAAATTTCTAAACTTCATAATGCAAAAACTAAGTTGGCAAATGTCGGATAATAAAACAGAAGCAGCAGCAGGATCACAGTAGCCTTGCTGCTTTTTCAAGATCTTCCGGAGTATCTATTTCAACGCCCATGAAATCAGTTGACACCATTCTAATGGGTACTCCGTGTTCCAGGTAACGCAGGCATTCTATCTTCTCCGCATCTTCGAGTGGAGTGATTGGCCAACCCGTGAAATCAAGTAAGGATTTTTTGCGGAAAGCATATACCCCGATGTGCTCATAATACCTGATTGCTGCAGATTTGTTTCGGGGAAAAGGAATAACACTCCTGCTAAAGAAAAGTGCATTATTGTTTTTATCTACGCACACTTTTACATAATTGGAATCATCTATCCATTTTTGTTCTAGTAATTCCTGCATTAACGATGCAACAAGAACGGATGGATCTTTGAATACATTCAACAGTCTTTCTAATGGTTCCTTTTTTACAAATGGCGTATCTCCCTGAACGTTTACTATTAAATCCACGTCCAGGTCTTCTGCGGCTTCTGCTATCCTGTCTGTGCCGCTTTCATGCGGGCGCTTGCTCATAATGGCTCTGCCGTTGTGAGAAGTGATTTCATGATATATGACATCACTGTCCGTTACCACTACTACATCATCAAATAAGCCGGTGTGTAACGTTGCAAAATAAGTAGTGCTGATTACAGACTTGTCTCCGAGTTTCTGCATTAGTTTACCCGGGAAGCGGGTAGCTGCATAGCGGGCGGGGATCATTGCAATCTTTTTCATCCCGCGAAGGTAATCGGATGCGCAGAGTTTTTGCTGATGAAGCAGCACTCGCCGCCAATGCCAGGAGTTGCAGATTATACGACATGCCACCGAGTTGTCTGAAAATTAATAGTGGTATTCAGGTAATTCTTTAAAATCAAAACCGCACTTGTTGCACTGATAAACTTTAGCAACCTCCACTGATCGGCCATTAAGAATCATGCTTGCCAGGGCGGCAAGTCGGCACTTGTATTTCTTTGTTACAGAGACTGTCTTTAGTGCGTGTGCTTTGCACACCGGACAAGGGATACTTTTCAGGTATTGTTGCTCCGCTTCGTCAAGCAGCTCCCACGCTCGTTCTGCATGTGCATGATGCACCATCAACTTCATGCCGCCAAGTGCGGGGCTAAGCAACGGATCTATTGTAATGGTATTTTCATCCTTCAAATGGCAGTTAATGTTTGCTGCCATCAACATACTCAATACAATATTTGCTTCAATGTAGTTGTCGAATGATCGGAGCGCAACAAAGTCCATAAGCACTCTTTTACACGAGAGTACAAAGGTACATAAGGAGAAAAAACGAGGAGAATATCAGCGCTATTTTTTTGAAGCCCGACTGCAACTTACTGGCTGAGCATGAGGGGCATCACCAGCATCAGCAGGTCCTCATCGCCCTCCTGATCTATGGGTCGTAAAATACCCGCTTTTGTGGGCGTGGAGAGCTCAATCTTTACCTCGCTGCTGTCGGTTGCATTCAGCATCTCTATTAGAAACCTGGCATTGAAAGCTATGGTAATATCTTCACCATCATACTGGCAGCTCATTCGCTCATTGCCTTCGAATGAAAAATCAACATCCTGCGCAGCCAGCTGAAGCTCGCTGCCTGTGATGTTTAAAGCCACCTGGTTCGTGCTTTTGTTGCTAAAAATACTTACACGTCTCAGAGCACTCTGAAAGGAGCTCTTATCTACCACAAGCTTGTAAGGATTATCTGCCGGGATCACCACTTTGTAATCTGGAAAGCGTGCATCAATCAACCGGCAGCTCATCTCGGTAGTGCCATGTTTTACAAAAAGATGGTTGCTGTTGTAACTGATGGTGATTTCATCATCATTATCCGGCAAAGCAGATTTCAAGAGGTTGAGCGGCTTGCGAGGAACTATAAATGAATCCTGGCGGGGCGCCGCAGCATCTGTCCTTTTGTAGCGCACCAACCTGTGTGCATCAGTGGCAACAAATTGCACTGCATCTTTCCCAAGCTCAAAGTAAACCCCTGTCATTGCTGGTCGCAAGTCATCATTGCTTACTGCAAAAAGTGTTTTGTTGATTGCTGTAACAAGAGCGCTACTCGTCATGGTGAAGTTGGTGGTATCATCGGCTGCCGGAGCCTTTGGAAAGTTATCTGGATTTTCGCCCATCACCTTGTACTTTCCGTTATCGCTGGTGATTTCAATTGAAAAGTTTTTCTCGATCTTAAAAGACAGTGGCTGATCAGCAATGTTTTTAAGCGAATCAATCAAAATTTTTGCGGGGATGCATACCCGTCCATTGTCTTTGGCTTCAATGTCGAGCTGGATGCGCATTACAGTTTCCAGGTCGGTTGCCACAACGGTAAGTTTACTGTTCTCTACCTCAAACAAAAAATCTTCCAGTATTGGCAACACCGTGTTGGCATTGATAACACCAGCTATTTGCTGCAGCTGTTTCAGTAGTTGCGAGGAGGAAACAATAAATGTCATAATGTGGCGAAACTAATGATTTTTGAGACACTCCAACCGGCGCCTGACGAATAGGTGGATTACTAGTTGAAAAGCCCATCAAGAGCCACAGGGCTGAAAATTTGGGGAGATTAGCTTTGAGGTATTCGTAACTTTCGCTTTACAAAGCACCCGCGGAAACGCAGAACACAATATGCTGGATAAGATTTTTAAACGTACAAGAAAAGTAGAGACTGAAGAAGAGATTCCTATTATTTCGTTTGGCAGGTATTCCGATAATAACAAATCTGTTCAGAAGGTAGAAAAGTGGAATGAGGCGGATTCACTTTTCAAGGAAAAACAATTTCTGGAAAGCATCAGGGCTTTTTTTGAATACCTCAAAGATGACCAACTAGAAAACGTGGTGCATGAAGTAACAGATTCGGGAGGAAAATATTTCTTTTACCAAGGATCAAAAATTATTTCCGGTTACTATGATGGTGAGATGATGAAAGCTGAAGTAGTGCTCGCAATTATGGAGCTGCCCAACGTGCCCGTGATGCGCCGCCTGCTCGAAATGAACTTCAACTTATACTATAGTCGGTTTTCCCTGCACGATGGTAAGCTGTTGATGAAGTTTGACAGTGACATAAAAACAGCTAACCCAAGCAAACTTTACTACGGGCTGAAAGAATTGGCTACAAAAGCAGATAAGCAGGACGACCTGCTGATACAAGAATTTACATCTTTGCTGCCGACAGGCATCGACCATGTGCAACCTATACCGGATGAGGAGAAGGAGATAAAGTACAGGTATCTTCAGCTTTGGATAAAAGATGCGCTGGACCTGGTGGAAGCAGTTGACGCGGATAAGTTTTCTGGTGGAATTGCCTATGTGCTGCTGGCGCTCGCCTTTCGGATCGACTATCTTATAAGCCCACACGGCAAGCTGCTCAGCGAGATAGAAAAAATAGTAGAAACTTACTTTAGAAAGGACGAACGCACGGTGACAGAAAAGAATAGCGAAATGGTTGATTGTTTTTTGAAACTTTCTGCCAAACCAAAAGAAGAAGTTTTTCCTTACCTGTTCCGATCCAGCTATACTTTTACCATCGTAAATCCGCAGAGCCATAAGCTGATTGCCGACGCTATTTACAATGCTAATCAAAACATAAGCTGGTATAAGGAAAATAAGCAGCTTAAAATAGCTGCCCGCATCAGCGAGTATGGGGTTTCTTATTGCCAGTATTCATACAGTCTTCCAAGACCACTTACAGAGTTTTACCACTTGTTTATGATGGTGAACTATCCCGGATTCTTCAAGGAGCTGGGGTTTAGTAAAGAATACTTCAACACTGAAACAAATACATTTAACCAACAAACAATTCTTGATAAAATACAAAGCATTGAACAAGCCTGGAAAGAGAAGTACCATGCACTTAGTTTCAAAGCTGACAAGCTGAAATTCGACAGCCTTGTCGCCTTCAATCAATCCTTTACTTCAGAAATCGAGTATCTAAATCTTGAGACAAGGTGACGACCCAGCAGATCATAGAATTATATAGGCCCGCCATTATACAGATTGCCACTCAGGCGAGCACAGGAACCGGGTTTTACATTCGCGAATTCGACCTTATTGTTACCAATGAGCATGTAGTTGCAAAGAATGCCGAAGTAACCATCGCTGGGCGGTTGTTTGAGAAGCGCTTAGCTAATGTGTGGTATACCGACAAAAAACATGACCTTGCTTTTTTGCAGCCTCCCCCTGAGGTGCAGCTTCCGGAAGTAAAACTCGGTAAATACGATTCGGTCACGGATGGTGAAGTTGTAGTGGCCATTGGGCATCCATTTGGGTTGAACTATACCGCTACGCAAGGTGTGATCTCGAAGGTGGACAGGATTCGTGAAGGAGTAAAATACATCCAGATAGACGCTGCCATCAACCCTGGAAACAGCGGCGGTCCACTAGTGAACAAGCAGGGTGAAATCATTGGCGTGAATTCTTTCATTATTCGAGGTGGCGATAACCTCGGTTTTGCCGTGCCTGTAAGCTACCTGCGAGAGGCTTTGGAAATGTATTCCGCTTTCAGGGGTGCTCCATCCACACGGTGCCACAGCTGCAATTACCTGGTGCTGCCAGATAACATTGAATCCACTAAATACTGTCCATTTTGCGGCACAGAAGTAAAGATTCCACTACCACCCGAAAAGGAAGCACAGCCCGTAGGGATTGCAAAAATTGTAGAAGAGATCTTGGTGGAGTTGGGTAAGGACGTAAAGCTTGCCAGGGATGGCAACAACACCTGGAGCGTTAAAGAAGGCGGAGCAAAAATCAAGATCAATTACAACCCCGAAAACTTCTTTCTTGCAGGAGATGCATACTTGTGCCAGTTGCCGAGAGATACTCAGCAAATAAGACCTCTGTACCAATTTCTTTTGCAGGAAAATCACTTACTCGACGGGCTCGTATTAAGTTGTGTGCGCCAGAATATTGTACTGTCCTGCATTATGTACGACCTGGATATGACAAGAGAAAACGGCATTCAGATGTTCAGAACATTGTTTCAGAAGGCCGATTTTTACGACCAGTTGTTAGAGAAGGACTACGGTTGCCTTGAATTGCTGGAGGAATAGGTTTGCTCCGTACCGATTCTATGTTCACGCAAAACCTGCAAAATGCAACGGAAACACCTCACTAAAGAGCAGGCATTTCAAAAGCTTAAACAATACTGCGCTTACCAGGAGCGCAGTCATCACGAAGCAAAGCAAAAACTTTGGGAGCTTGGAGTAAACAAAGTTGAACACGATGGAATAATTGCCTTGCTAATCGAAGAAGATTATTTAAACGAAGAACGTTTCGCGATACAATATGCAGGTGGAAAGTTTCGAATGAACCAATGGGGTAAGAAGAAGATTTATTATGCACTTAGAGAGAAGAAGCTAAGTGAGTACTGCATAAAAAAAGCACTGGCCCAAATTGATGAAGAAGATTACATGAAAACCCTGCATGACCTTGCAGAGAAAAAATATTCATCTCTTACCGGCGAGCAACACCTGGTTCGCAAAAAGAAAACAATAGATTATTTGTTACAGAAAGGTTTTGAAAGCGAGCATGTTCAATCAATAGTGGGGTCTTTGTCGCAAACCTAATCTACCGCCCTGCTTTTTTCTTGAAACTTCTTCGTCAACCACTACTGCTTCGTAAATCAACTGCCGCAATATGTCTGCATCAATATCTTTCACTTCATAGAAGGTTTTTATATA
>DASQNW010000227.1:0-5276 GCA_035644775.1 Chitinophagaceae bacterium
CTCAGCTCCAGCTCAATTGCTTTGGTACTCTTGATGATCTCAATGAGCGATATCACTAAAGAGGTGAGCAGGCTTAACAAACTTAAGGCAAATACGAGCCTTGCCACAGGCGTCCAGCCGTTGTAAATGCAATACATGCAAGCAACACAAAGCAGAAAACTGAACACGCCTAAGCCTTGCATGTATTTTATAAGATTTATTCTTTGCCGAAGGCTTTTAATCTGTTGCACAATGATCGTTGCATCTTCCGTGCTTTTATAGTCGTCGTGCAACTTCCTTACCCTGTTTGCTATAGCAACAAATCGGTTGGTGTAAGCCAGCAGCAATAAACTAATGGCAGGAAATAAAAGTGCAGGCGTATTGAAAGTTAGTTCCATAGTTTAAAAATACGCCTGCATCAGTGAAAACTCACTTGCCGTTGAATGACAAAGGTATCAGCAGCTTAAACGAGAAGTTGCGGCCCATGTTAAAAACACCCTGCCTTCCGGTAACTGCATTTTCTGCAGTATACTTTAATCTGCTCAAATGACTTTGATAAGCAACATCGGCCAGGTTATGCCCGAGCAGAAATAGTGTAAACAGAGTTCTGTCTGCCTTCATGATGTTGGCTGTGATGCCTGCATTTACAAGTGTATAACCGGGCGTTGCCGTTTCAGTATCGTAAGCCGTAAAAGGATTATTTTGACGAAACACGCGGTCCAACTCGACGGAAGCAGACAAATTGCGGATGCTCTTCCCCTGCGGCAGGAACTGCGCTCTCAGTTCACTGATCCATCTGGCGGCAGGAATGAATGGCACATTCTCCACCCCTTCAACCGGTTCCTTAAATTTAGCTCTTACATATGAAAATGTATTTTCCCAATGTAACCAATCCAAAGGATGAGGATGCAGATCGAGCAGCATCTCAAAACCATATAGCCGTGCAGTTCTTTGATTGAAATTAAAAGCGGGAATCAGGTCGCCGTCTACTTCTACAAGTGAATCCTGACCATCTGCTGAAGAAAGTTTGCTATAAAAAATAAAGTCGTTGATGGAGTTGTAAAACGCGCTCGCAGTAAACAGCAAGTGGTTGGAGTTTATTTCAAACCCTATATCTCCTTGCAAAGAAGTTTCTGATTTCAAATTCTCGTTGCCGTACTCGTAACGGTTGGTGCCTTCGTGTGTTCCGTTCGATGCAAGTTCGGCGATCGTTGGTGCCCGAAACCCCCGTGCAAGATTCATCTTAAAGAGCACATCTTTTGAAGCTTCAAAGCTTAGTCCCGCACTGGCAGACACATTAGAAAAGCTCTTGTCAATAACACCAAACTTCAGATCGCCGCCTTCAGAGAATTCTTCCGACTCGAGAAAACGTTTGTCGTACCGTGCGCCACCACTTACCGTTGTTTTTCCAACAGTCTTTTGTGTATATATAAATCCGCCAAGATCAAATAACCCATACTCCGGAATTAGCACTTCCACGCCTTTGTTTTCATTGGTTTGCCGCATACCGTTGAAGCCAATAGACGTGTTCCAGCCTTTGGGATCGTTGAAATGATACGCGGCATTGTAATTAATGGTCTTAAGATCAAAGTATAAGCTCTTTTCCCCGGGATCATCAGCATTACCAAACTCCTGCCGCTGATTTCTTTGCCACCCAATGTTGAGCGACAAGCGCCCTGTGCCGGCCCTGAAGCTGTTGTCGGAAATAATTTTGAAGTGGCGCACATGCTGGTAAGGAATAGATGGATCTACGGAGTTGAAATCTGCCTTAGAAGGAAGTGCTTCACCACCACCGGCAATTGGCTTTATAAATCTTCCTTCCTCATCTCTTTCACCTTCAATCATCCCCAGCCTTTGGTTGAAGTTGCTTACGATGAAGTGCGAAAAACCCCAGGCGCCATTAAAGCCCGCATGGCCACCAAAGTTGCGTTCGTTGAACTTTGAATTCCAGACTTTGCCATCATACTTGTTGCTGTAATCGGCGGCTGCTTTATAATCGCCCCATGCATTCCAGTTGAAGCCGTTCCTATTTCCACCAAGGTTCCCATAAAAAGAACGCTGTTTATTATTTGTGCCATAACTGCTCAAAAGACTTCCTCTTACGCTGTTAACAGGCACAGGCGATGTGGTGATGATGTTTACTACTCCTGCCAATGCATCGCTTCCATAAATCAGTGAAGCAGGACCTTTAACGATCTCTACCCGGCTAACACTGTTTTCATCGATTTCAATCCCATGTTCATCGCCCCACTGCTGGCCCTCCTGCCGCACACCATCATTAATAACGACCAGCCGGTTATAGCCCAGTCCGCGAATTATTGGTTTTGAAACTGCCGGCCCGGTGCTTATTTGATTTACTCCCGGCTGCCTGCTTATGGCATCAATAATATTTGTGGCCGTTATGGAAAGAAGCTCCGTTTTAGTTATTCGGGTAACCGACACTGGTGCTTTCCTGATGGAGGTGGCAGCACCCACGGCTGTAACGGTGACTGCCTCGTTTTCAACTACAGAATGAATCAGATTGAAGTTTTTTGCGTTGTTGCCCGAAACCACGTCAACATGCTCCACAACATTTCTGTAACCTGCATGTGACACTTCTATCAAGGTGTGCCCCAAGGGCACATTAATTAGATTATAATTTCCGGAGCTGTCGCTAATGGTACCGATCCTTGGCTCAACAAGCATGATTGAGGCTGCGGCGAGTGGCTTTCCAGTAGCTACATCTGTAACTGTCCCGGAAAGTTGTGTGCGAATGCGTTGCTGGCAAAAACAGGCATGCAACAAACCGAAGCTGCATATAAGAAAGGCTAGCTTTTTCATCAAAAAAAATTGCTTTTGTAATAAAATGTAGATAGAGAACAGCAGAGACTCAGGCTTGCGGAGGACCGCGTCCCTCGCTGCGTAAAAAGCAATTATCAATTAAAGAAGAAGAGTACGTTGCTGTTGCTGCAGGATTAAGTAACGGGCGCAACACAATCATCAGTGGAACTACAAACAGGAAGGATGATGTTACAACAAGAGTATTGGTGTCACAATCGAACACCTTTTGACTAAGGCAATCGCGTACCTCGTGCAAATGCCGGCACGAAACCTTGTCTTCGTGATCGGCCACTGCATCGTGGAAATACACCTTAGGCAACATGCTGATGGTAAATACCAAAAGCAGCACTGCTGCATTGAACTTTCGTATGTATTTAGCGAATGTCAACCTGGGTGCTAAACTATTGTTGCAACAAAGATGCAAAACATTTTCAAATCGGAATGAAACTACTATCAGAAAAGGATGATAAGTTTTAGCGGCACTGTCCAAGCAAGTTCACCGAAAAAACAAAGCTTTAAAGCCGTTCAATTATACCAGCTATTCCCTGGCCTCCGCCAACGCATGCGGTAACCATGCCGTATTTCTTATCAGTTCTTTGCAGATCGTGCAGAATTTGAATGGTGAGCTTAGCGCCAGTGCATCCCAGTGGATGACCCAAAGCAATGGCACCACCGTTGATATTGACTGTGTCGGGGTTCAGACCTGCCTCTCTTATAACCGCGACAGATTGAGATGCGAATGCCTCGTTCAACTCCACGAGATCTATCTGACCCAGATTCATACCTGCCTGCTGCAACACCTTGGGTATGGCAGCAACGGGGCCGATACCCATCACCCGCGGGTGCACACCGGCTGAAGCGCAGGCTACTAATCTTCCGATGGGTTGCAAGCCAAATTCCTGCACTACCTTCTCACTCACCACCAGTACAAATGCAGCTCCATCACTGGTTTGTGATGAATTACCGGCGGTTACCACTCCATCTGCAGCAAAAACGGGCTTTAGCTTGGCCAAGGCTTCCATTGAAGTATCAGCACGTGGGCCTTCATCAGTATCTACCACATAATTGCGCTGCTGTTTTTTCCCATTTCCATCAAGGTATACCTCTTCTACATTCACCGGGAGAATTCCTTCTTTAAAAATGCCATTTTGTATTGCATGCAACGCTTTCTTATGCGAGTTGAATGCAAATTCGTCCTGGTCTTGCCTGCTCACCTGGTATTCTTTGGCAACTGCTTCCGCCGTTAATCCCATGCTGAGATAATAGTCAGGTTCGTCCTTTGCGATAGAGTACGCCGGTACAGTTTTCCAGCCCGACGTAGGCACCATGCTCATGCTCTCGACACCACCCGCTATAATGCAGTCAGCCATGCCCATCCTGATTTTTGCAGAAGCTATGGCAATGGTTTCTAAGCCAGACGCACAGTATCGGTTTACAGTCATGCCTGGTGTGTCGTAACTAATTGCCCGCGCAGCTATAATTCTACCAACCTGCAGCCCCTGCTCTGCCTCAGGAACCGCATTGCCAACGATCACATCATCAATCAGTGCTTTATCCAGTTGAGGAACAGCATCAAGCAAGCCTTTTATCACTTCAATGGCAAGATCATCGGGTCTGAAAAAACGAAGTCCTCCTCTTTTTGCTTTGCCTACGGCGGTTCTGAATCCTGCAACAATGTATGCTTCCTGCATAAAATGAATTGTAATCCAAATTTAAGTATTAATGTAGGCGCTTAGTGGCTAACGATATGAATGGTTGTTAAGTTTCGCGGCCAGTTATAGCAGGTGTACGGAGTTCAAATTCCTCCCTGCAGCAATTCTTAGCAGGTTTATCTTTGCCGCATTCAGAAAAACTTGCAAATGACAATTTCTTATAAGTGGCTCAGTGAATATTTACCAGTGGAAGTGGAGCCCGAAAAGCTTTCGCATATTCTTACTTCAATTGGACTTGAAGTTGAGAAAATGGAAGCATACGGAGAAGTAAAAGGTGGGCTCGCGGGCTTGGTTATTGGCGAAGTATTGCAGACCGAAAAACATCCAAATGCTGATAAACTAACGTTGACGAAAGTTAACATTGGGGCGCCTGAACCTTTGCAGATCGTGTGCGGAGCACCGAACGTGGCAGCACATCAAAAAGTAGTGGTGGCACCAGTTGGTGCAACCATCTTTCCTACTTCCGGTGCACCACTCACCATGAAATCTGCTACTATAAGAGGTATAGAAAGCCAGGGCATGATTTGCGCGGAAGATGAAATAGGTCTTGGCAGTTCCCACGCAGGAATACTGGTGCTGAATGACGATGCCCCTGTGGGCCAGAAGGCTAAAAACTATTTCAAACCTTACGAGGACATCATAATTGAGATCGGCCTTACTCCTAACCGTATGGATGCAATGAGCCATTGGGGAGTGGCAAGAGACGTGTGTGCCTATCTATCACACCACGAAGGCAAAGAATTGAAACCTGTTTTTCCGCAGCTG
>DASQNW010000228.1:0-6455 GCA_035644775.1 Chitinophagaceae bacterium
GTATCACTTTCCTGCCAAAAGGCAAGTGTTGTGAAAACAAAGTAGATAACAGTAAAAAAGAAGGCAATTACTTTCTTCATAATCGATGCGCAAGTTAAAACGCATTAACCCCATTGTCTTGCTAGAATTTGTTAAAACACCTTGTAGTAATACACAGCTGCAGCGGCTCACACAGCTGCTGCACACTGGGCAAGTGCAGCTACACTTCTGCTGTATGTTCCTGTGTCTGCATGAGGTAATTGAACAAACCAATTGCTCTTGTTAAATGGAATAGAAAATGCACTTTCCAAGTCACTAAAAAAGGGCTTCAAATTAAATGAAACCCTTACTACGTATAGTTATGTCTCCGTCAGAATTCAAACCTGGCACCTTCTGATCCGTAGTCAATTCTTTATTTTTTCCTGTGAAGTTTTTGAGCTATCCTGAGCCTTCACATTTTCGTGTTTTTAGACTTGATACGGGCAAACGACGGAATTTTGTTTTTTCCTGAATTTCATTTAAATGCATAATCTATATGTAAGTGGTATGTACACGAACAAAAGACTCTGGTTTATACACGTTACAGCCGTAACCATTCTCATGCTTAGAAGCAATGGATATTTATTAGCTTAGAATGTATCGATCAACAAGAATGGAAAAGATACCGATTAGACATATAGCCTCTGCCACGAGGGAGCAAATCAATACTGGATGTTTTAGCATTCGGAAAGTTGAAGACATTCTAAAGGGCAAAGACCTACAACATGGTCTGCACCGGCATAACTTCTTTTTCATTCTTTTCTTGCGTACAGGTAAGGGGTTGCATGAAATCGATTTCGAAACACATCCTGTTACGGATAAATGTGTTTTCCTATTGCGCCCAGGTCAGGTGCATCAGCTGCAGCTAAAAGCAGGTGCAACTGGATACCTGTTGGAGTTTGACACCGAATTTTATCACCCAGCAAATAAGTCATCAGCATTACGATTGCAAAAAGCCAGCTCAAAAGCTCACTGCCCGCTTGAAACCGGTAGATTTGAAAAGCTCAATACACTGCTTACAATGATCTTTGACGAATATCTCTGTAAAGAAGATGGCTATAGAGATGCTATTAGAGCCAGTCTTGAGATCTTTTACATAGAATTGGTGCGGCAAAGTCTTGATCCAAAAAGTACAAGCATCAATGGAGGGTTCTATACACAGGATAGGTTTGACGAGTTTGTCAACCTTTTGGAAACTCATTTTATCACGCATAAGCAAGTGTCTCAGTACACTGGATTGATGAACCTGTCATCATACCAATTAAATGAGATTACAAAGACTGCAGTTGGAAAAACAGCATCAGCTCTCATTGATGAATACATCCTTTTAGAAGCAAAAAGGTATCTACTGGCCACGCATGACCAGGTAAAAGAAATAGCCGACCACCTGGGCTACGAAGATCCGTCCTATTTTATCAGGTTTTTCAAAAAGCATACAGGTCTGTCGCCGGAGACTTTCCGGAAGAATTTTAAGTAAGTCCTATTCAACTTCGTAATCGTCCTACCACACCACTCTTGCACATGCTACTTTTGTGAGTGAATAAGATACATACTCAAAAAATTGGAAAAAACATGAAAGCAAAAGCAAGACTGTTAATGTCACTCAAAATCTGGATGGTAATTTATCCATCAATAACGTTATTCCTTTTCCTGTTTGGCAAACAGTTAGCTGAACTTCCCTTGTATCAACGGACGTTTGTGCTAACCATTTCTTTAGTTCCGTGGATGATGTTTATAGGAGTACCGTTTATAGACTTCTTAATTCGTCGGTTCTCAAAAACAAGTACAGAGCGGTAAGCTTCTTATTGCATATTGCATTAAAGCATATACTTATCTGTTACAAGAGCTTGACTTCATCAATCAAAACACGGCTGTATTTAGGTGGAATGTTAGTTCCTATACAGTTTCAAAGCAATTCAATTGAACACACCATGAAACCGCAAATTAATTATGATGTAATAATTGTTGGTGGCAGTTATTCGGGGCTTGCAGCAGGAATGGCTTTGGGTCGAGCATTAAGAAAGGTGTTGATTATTGATAGCGGATCTCCTTGTAATGAACAAACACCCTATTCACATAATTTTCTAACGAATGATGGTAAAGCCCCTGGAGAAATTGCGAACCTTGCCAAGGAGCAGGTGGGGGTGTACGATACCGTAGGTTTTCTGAACGCCTTGGTAGTAAAGGCTGACATTAAAACTGAAAAAGGCTTTGAAATAGAAATACAGACTGGTGAGACATTCACAACAAAGAAACTGGTCTTTGCAACAGGGATCAAAGACATAATGCCGAACATACAAGGCTTTGCCGACTGTTGGGGTATAAGTGTGCTCCATTGTCCGTATTGCCATGGCTACGAAGTCCGCCATCAGAAAACAGGAATCCTGGCCAACGGAGACATAGCCTTTGAAATGTCGTCCCTTATCTCTAATTGGACCGATGATCTAACCCTATACACAAATGGGAAATCAGCACTTGCATTTCAACAGAAGGATAAGCTCGAAAAGCACAACATCAATGTAGTAGAAACGGATATTGAGAATTTGGAACACAAGAATGGTCACATCCACAATATCATTTTCAAGGACGGAAGCAAATCCCCGTTAACAGCCTTATACGCACGGGTTCCATTTGTGCAGCACTCAACAATTCCACAGTCAATCGGTTGTGAAATAACTCAGGATGGCTATATCAAAGTTGATCCTGCACAAAAAACCAGTGTTTACGGCGTATATGCTTGCGGGGATAATACAACAAGGATCCGGACAGTTGCAAACGCTGTATCAATGGGAACAACAACAGGTTTAATGGTGAACAAGGAACTAATCGAGGAAGAGTTTTAACACGGTTTCCTTATATGACCGTATTTCACTGTTAGGGCAAGGATTTATTCCTGCCACTGATGATTTATGTTAGAAATTCATTTTGTACAAATCACGATGGTGCCACGTACTCTTTCACCTATAAGCATTTTGGGAGCCTTACCCTTGCTTGAGGGTTATACTGCTACGATTTTAGTTTTGATCGACCGCATATCACCATTGGCTGATTTGTCTGTGGTTCCTGTTGCAGTATTTGAATTCTCGCTCGGTGTTTACCTTGTTGGAAAAGGTTTCAAAAATAATTCAACACTTTTACTTAGACATACCAGTAGTTCTGCAACAAATTCAAATCTTCAATTTTTAAGCATTGCTAATGATTAGTTTACTTATAGAGACAGATCGCCTGCGGATCAGAAATCTTGTTATTTCAGATTTGGTTAGGTTTCATAGCTACCGTTCAAATCCTGAAGTAACAAAGTACCAGGGATTTGACGTATTCACATTGGATCAGGCAACAGCATTCATTAGAGAGAATGCTGAAAGGAAATTTGGAATAGCAGGACAATGGGTACAATATGGAATAGAGGACAAGGCCACGGGCAATCTCATTGGTGATTGTGCAATCAAACTTAATGAGAACGACACCAGACTTGGCGAGATTGGTGTTACCATTTCACCTGAAGAGCAAAAGAGAGGATATGCAAAGGAGGTATTAACAGCTATCCTTAATTTCTTATTTAACCTCAAAGATTTTCATAGAGTAACCGAAACAGTGGACGCTGAAAACGCTGCTTCTATTCAGTTATTAAGGAGTTTGGGTTTTAGGCAAGAAGGACATTTCATTGAAAATATATATTTTAAGGGTAAGTGGGGTAGCGAGTATCAATACGCAATGCTTAAAAGGGAATGGTTGCATTTGATGAACAGAGTTCCTATATAATGCAGATTGGGTCCATTGAGAGATGGAGCTTTATATGCAAACTAAAATAAAGGAGAGCAGGCGTAAAGATTGGGAGAGGTACTTTGTGGGGCAAATTCACTGAAAACGAATAGGAATAGCATCTAAGAATATCAGTGGGGGTCCGGAAGTACTTCTATTTATGTTTGTTGCAAAACCTGTTACTGGGATTTTAGTTTTGAAGGTTTAACTGCTTTTTCAAATCAAAAAATCGTACGTCTTCTTTTAATTCCTGAAAAATTGGTGAAGATAAAAAGAAGGCAACTGGAATTAATCTTTTATCAATGCACCTGTACATATAAAAGATCGTTTTTTCTTTATCACCAATGCCCCACCATGCCATAGTAAGATCTGCATCCATTACTGCTTGAGAATCTTCAACTGCCCGCTGTTCAATTTTAGCAATATACGAAAGTGCTTTCTCCCGGTTACCTAGGCGACCATGTGCAAAAGCTAG
The DNA here is from genome assembly GCA_035644775.1 of Chitinophagaceae bacterium. Classification (GTDB taxonomy): domain Bacteria; phylum Bacteroidota; class Bacteroidia; order Chitinophagales; family Chitinophagaceae; genus Flavisolibacter. The sequence goes on from DASQNW010000228.1 coordinate 4,256, forward strand.
CGGTGTAATTCCTTTTAAAGGGTGATTGCTTTGCTTGTGAACTTCTTCAAAGATATCAAGCGCTTTCTGCCAATCACCTTTCATTCCCCATGCCCAACCTTTTGCTTCAAGTGAGATGCGGAGCTTTGGAAAAAGCTCCAGAATATGGTTAATTCTTAGTAAGGCATCATCATATCGTTCATTAGCAAAATACATATCAGCCAGGTAGTGGTTGACCATTGGAGAAAGCGGATCAATCACCAAGGCTTTTTCCATTAGTTCAATAGCCTTTTCTTTTTGGCCCGTAATTAAATGATAGAAGGCAAGGAACTGATAGGATTGTGTGGCGGCAGGATTCAGTTCAATTGCTTTCTTTAATGCATTTAATGCCTCATCCCAGCGCCAATCATACAAAAGATAGGCACTGCCCAAAGCCAAATGGCCTTCGGACAGTTGCGCATCAATGTCCAGGGCTTTTCTTGCGTTTTTATGAACTGCTTCAAACGCTTTGCCGGTTTGCATTTGACCAGTAGCACCCAAATATGCATAACAGCCGGCCATGCAGGCATAGGCTTTCCCATAATTTATGTCTACAGCAATCGCATTTTCATAGTAATCAATTGCTGTATAAGCATCAGTAGGTGTGAGTTTGTTTTGGTGATGAAGACCTTTCAGAAAAAGGTTATAAGCATGAAGATTTGCGGGTGTATTTGAGGTTGATTTTTGAACCATGGTTTCAGCAGGTAAGCCTTCTCGGAGTTTATCCGCGATCATGCTGCTGATCTCATCCTGCACCACAAAGATGTCAGTCAACTCCCGGTCATAATTTTCACTCCAAATATGATATCCATCCGACGCATTGATCAATTGTGCCGAAACACGAACGCGGTTTCCTGCCTTTCGGACACTTCCTTCAAGCACTTTGTCAACATTTAGTTTAGTGGCTATTTCCCGGATATCTTCGCTCTTACCTTTGAATGCAAATGCAGATGTACGGGAAGTGATCTGTATTCCTTTCACTCTTGTAAGAGCATTTAAAAGTTCCTCTGTGATGCCATCACTGAAGTATTCATTCTCTGGATCAGCACTCATGTTTACAAAAGGAAGAACAGCCAAACGATTCTGTGGAAGTGTTATTTTTCCTTTGATTGCATTTCTTGTGGGTGTCACAAGTCCATGGTCTTTGATAGCAAAAACCCGAACGGGAATTTTGATGTTCTTCAATTCAAACTGACCCATCTCCACACAATCGATATCTTCCTGATTTCTTACTTCGTCATATATTTTTTCTGACAAGAAAACAGCACCAGGAACAGCAAGTGATTCAATGCGGGAGGCAATATTAACCCCATCTCCAAAAATGGCTTCCCCTTCAATGTCGACATCTCCTAAATGTAAGCCAACACGTAGATCTACTTTTGGGGAATCGTTCAATAAAGCTTTTTGAATCTGAATTGCGGCACGTGTGGCTTCTATAGCACTTTGAAAGATGCTCATGCTCCCATCGCCGTAGTATTGTAGAACTTCACCGTTATGTTGAGGTACAAAACTGTCCAATACTTCTTTAAAGCGTTTGCGCTTAATCCTTGCCAGTTGCTCATTTTCTTGCATAAGGGCTGAATATCCCGTCATATCGGCAAACATAATGGCAGCTAGCTTGCGCATAATGTAAAAATAGTAAAGATGACTCGGAACAATTTAGTCTATATAAGATTCGTAAAAGCGGCCGTAAAAGCTTTGCTCGAAGTGAGGACGCCACTCATACTGTGCCTCATTACATAATCAAGCCAAATAGTGTTCGAGCTTGACTAATCTGAGTTAAGATAAACAGCTATTTAAATAACGTTCATTCAATTTGTGGAGGTGGAGTATTCATTGTTCGTCAGTTTAACTCATGCACAAAAGCACAGTAGTTGTCTATTGTTGATATTTATTGCTTCACCCCAACTTTTGCAAGTTCGCTGTTGTGCGTTGGTCCTATTTTTAACTGCATCGGAAAATCTTTTGTGTGCGGATATTTGGGTATAGTAAAAAAGAACGTACATCCGCGTTCATAGTTAGAGTCTATCCAGATTCGGCCACCGTGTTGTTCCACAATTTTTTTACAAATAGAAAGGCCCACTCCCGTTCCGGGGTATTGATCCTTGCCGTGCAACCGCTGAAATACATCGAAGACTTTTACCTGATACTGAGCATCAATGCCTATTCCGTTATCTCTTAC
>DASQNW010000229.1:0-6978 GCA_035644775.1 Chitinophagaceae bacterium
AATACCAAGTCCTATTCCTTTGCTGCCGCCTGTTATATAGGCTACTTTGTCTTGTAAACTGTTCATTTGCTTAAGTTTGTGTTGGTTATGTGAAATAATGATAACAGCTCGTGTTACGGATTGTTGTATGCAAGTATAAGATTGTAATGTGAGCAAATTTCGCCCTCAATATCGATGGGAGTAGGATAAGTTTTCACACTCTATTCCTGCAATCCTTAATTTTTAGTCCACTGCTGTATACCTGATTACAGCTGGCTTTGTGCCGGAGAGTGCAATTTCATAAATATTATTTCCCATGCTTTTGACTGTAGCGTTTTTCAATGCTGGTTTAGTTTTGCTCTGCAGGCGTATGACTGCATTTCCTTTAGCAGGCGTAATGTTGAGCCGATTGCGTGTCATTCGAATAGAAACTTCTCCGTGTGGAGTAGGCACTGCCCCTTCTATCCATTCAAGACCTCCAAGGTGGGGCTCTACCACGTAGCTTTCGTAACCCGGAGTAAGTGGCCGCACACCCAAAAAGTATTTTCCCAACAGGTAAATGGGGCTGGCTCCCCACGCGTGGCATAAACTGCGCCCGAACGGCCTCCCATACATTGCCAGGTGCTCCTTACCTTTTTCTGTTGGATCAAACTGCTCCCAAAATGATGTTGCACCCAGCTCGAGCATGCCACCCCAATAATCTATCATCTCCTGTACTACATACCGATGCTCACCTATCTCGCAAAGCGCTGCCAGTTCGTAGAAGCGCATATAGGGGGTGGTAATCTTCTGCACATTTTTATTGAGCAGCACGTGGTTCTTTACGTCTCGGGTTTTACCAGAATCGAGATAGCCATACATCATAGCAAACATGTTGGCATAGCGGGTCACCTGCTTATTAAGTTGTCCATTCTTGCGGTTGTTGAGCAGTGCATGCAAGCCATCGTCCCAGAAGGTTTCAAAGGTCTTCCTTTTAAGGTCTTCAGCAAGGGTCGTGTAGTATTGGGCAGCTTTGGCATCGCCCGCCACTGCTGCACAAAGAGCCATAGCTTCAAGGCTGCGGGCAAATAGGATTTGCTCGAATGAGGTTTCTCCCTCCTTGTCCATCGGCGCCCAGTCTATGAACACCCAGTCACCTGGCAAGCCTTCTACCATGCCATTAGCATTGCGGCGGCCCAGGCAAAAGTTCATGAGGGAGACCATACGTGGGTACACCTGTTTCAGGAAGGCACTATCGCCTGTATACAGGTAATGATCGTAAATACCGTTGAACCAGTAGAAGGAGTAATCAAGAATGGTATTAATGTGTGATTCTACAGGGTCCTTTCCCCGGAGCGCAAATAAGGTCCGTCGGTTGGCATCGCCGTCGAAGAAAAGATAGTAGTTCATGAGAAAACTCTGGTAGGCATCGCCTGACCAAACCCAGCGATCCCTTTTGATACCATCGAGAAAAAACTCCCGGGTGTTCAGATGTAGAGTATAAGCGGCTACATCCCAGATCTGGTTCAGTTTTGCGTTAGAGGAGCGGAATTTGCCCCTGTACTCCAACGGCAAATATTCGTATAGTGAAGACACGCCATCGGCAGAAACTGTCTTATCCATGACAATATTGACGTAGCGGAACGCCTTCGATTCCGGTGCCGTAAAGTCCTCTCCATTCGTTTGATTGACCTTGTATTGATCGAACACCTCACATGAGTCGGTGGACAATGCTTCTTCAAGGGATTCGCCATAGTAGAGAGTAAGGGTGCCCTGGCCCCTGAGATTTTTCAGAATAATATAGCCAAAGGATTCTTTTCCAAAATCTACCACCCAGCCGTTCTCTTTTTTCTCCGCTTTAATTGGTTTCAGCTCACGTGTGGCCAGCTTGTATTGGGAGGGCAGTTGCGCCGGGTTCACCAGGTTCCAGTAGCCCGCTGGTACAGGCGTGATGCCCCTCCCTTGTGTAACCAGCCAGCTGCTATCGGTCTTAATTGTAGCTCCTTGCACAAATAGCGCAGGTACGGTGCTAAAATTTGCCACTTCTATAGAAAGAGTATGCTGGCCGGCAGGTATCGTTAGATGGTCTACCACATCAAACTGGTACTTACCATCCAGCTGCAACACAAATTCACCTTCCGTTTTGATGATCACTGTTTCTGCGTCTCTCAGGTCTACTTTTTTTATAAACTCCACTTTCTCGTAAGCAGCATCCATTTTCCAAAAGGGAGGGCTGATCCGGTTTCGTTCTTCCCGGCGCATTGAGACAATATTGTGTAGCCACACTTCCATATCCCCCGGATACCAGATCCACATGGCCTGTGGTTCGGGGCCTGGATCTTTGGTGGGATTACCTGAAGAAGTAAAGGCAAGAACCAATAGAAGCGAACACAAACTAAAAAGTTTCATAGCAGATCACCTTAAGTTGCTGTTGATTTGAAAAATTAATTGAATATTGTATACAGAACATAATCAGGTAGTTATATTTAATTTCATTTGAACAACTTACCTATGAGTCGCAATCACGATGTCGTTTCTATCTCAAAACCGAGTTGAGTCCGGCTATAAGCTGTGATTAAAAATAAGATCAATGTTGCAGATACAGTGAAATATAATAACATAGTGTGGCAGGGTAAGCTAGAGTTGTTGAAAGAAAAAGTAAGATGGTTCGAGGTCTGGAATCGAAAATCAGGAACTGGCCGCCAGCATTCTGTAAAATAACCAGTAAAGACCAGTTATCGATTAGATGAGGATCGGTATTTTCAAACACCGGTTTCCCTCATGCAAATGAACAATAATGGCAAAAGGATCTATTGTGATACAACTAAATCGAACGGACTCTCAGGACAATCATTTCAAAGATCTGGTACGCTTGCTTGATGCCGACCTGGCGGAGAGGGATGGAAAAGATCATTCATTTTACGCTCGGTATAACAAAATATCACTGATTAAAAACGTGGTCATAGCTTATGAAGATAGCCAGGCCGTGGGGTGCGGTGCTTTCAAGGAGTTCGCTCCATCCATCGTGGAAATTAAGCGCATGTATACACTGCCTGAACATCGGGGAAAAGGAATAGCCCGAGCAATTCTTTATGAGCTGGAAAATTGGGCCAGGGACTTAGGTTACGAGCAATGCATTCTTGAAACAGGCAAAAGACAACCCGAAGCCATTTACTTGTATCAAAAAGCAGGATATACAAGCACTGCCAATTACGGTCAATATGTGGGCATCGACAACAGCGTTTGTTTTTCGAAGCAGATTGCCACCCTTTGAACTCAGAAAATAATCCAGCATTCCGCTACATAAAGGCTGTGTAGCGACCATTAACGCAGTATTGTTCCCTTACCCCCTCCGGATCTTGCCAATGCAATTTGAGGATGGCTTTGAGCGCTGCCCTTTGTTCTGCGTAGGTGCTCAGTTTTGTGAAAAACAAGTGAGCACCCATTTCGTAGGCCGTGTCGATATTGGCCGCCCTTGAAGTAGAGGAGAAAACAATTTTTGGTGTCTGCTGAAGTGCAGGGATGGTGTTCATTTCCACCAGGCATTCCAGCCCATTTTGGTAAGGCATATCAAGGTCAAGAAAAATCATGTCGGGGGCATAGTTCCTTAGTAATTGCATCAGTGCCCTGCCGTTCTTCACAACCGTTAGATTAATGGAAGGGCCCACCTCTTTCAGGGCATCTTTAAAAATTAGGCTATCATCACTATCATCATCAGCAAGCACGATGCTTTTAATTGTAATCATGGTCGGCATCTTTTCCACACACATCATATTAAAGAGCGTCTGTAATATCAATTTGTTCCAGGTAAGGAGAAAGCAGTTCTGTTTCTTCAAACACATTGTGCCACTCGAGTTCATTCGAGTGCAAGCTGAAAAAAAACTCTACGTAGAAGCTATCAATTTGAAACAGGAAGATCTTGTGAAAATCATATTCCATTTGTGCAACCATCACCCCATTCCTCATAACAGAATCGCGTTGCTTCTCCTCACACAATAACTTAAACTCAGCGGCTGTCATAGAATTTGTTACTGCCTTGATAGTGGCAAAAAGGTGCCAGAGTGTATACTGGTGCTTGTGTAGAACTCTTGTGGCAAAATCTGCTTCAACGTTAGACAAGATGGCTATCTTTTTCTACAGCCCACTCCTTTACATGGTGTGGTAAGCCATTTGAACACTTGTCAACATCTGAGCCATTATAGAATCTAATCCGTGGTGCCCTATGTCCTTATAAATAATTGTGAAGTAGAGATTCAAGTGCGGTTGGTGAGAGGGTAGTCTGTTTAGGGACTACCTTTCTTTTTACAGGAAAAAGCCGCTTAGCAGTAGACATCTGCCTATTGTGTTTTTTCCTATCAAACAGCCTCATACACGAATTTGAGAAAGGCGGCGTACTTAGAACAAGCGCACTCAATTTCGCTGTCGGTCAGATAGCCAGAAAGTGATAGCTCCTAGGAGTTTACTTCCACATTTCCAGGTTTCTTATGCATGACAAAACCCGAAAGGCTCACTACATCGGGAAATATAAGGAGCACCCTTTTCATGTTTGTTAAGCAGCAAACAAACCGCCACAATAGTGGAAATATCACTCGTTTTTTTCAACAAGCCGTTTGAAGCCACATTGACACATACTGGAAACAGATATCAACATTTATGTTCTAAGGAACTGCTTCCTGCGTTTTTAATTGCGTGAACTTGCTGCAACTATATTTCTTAAACAATTAAGCACCTTAACGATGGCGTGAAAGCACTGGCGGAGTACAGTGTTTTGAAGCTACAACTGCATCGGTGTTGTGATGCCGTCTACCCCTCGCGGGATACAGGGGTTTGGGATCTTCTTCAACGAAGTGTGTGCATCGGGTGAAGTAAACCGGCACTTTTTTCAAGAATTTTTAGTGCGTCTCTCTAAACAATATGATACGGCACAGCACTTAAGAAACACTTTTCCTTGAAATTTAATAAATCAGACCTGGCAAAAACTTACATGATAGACTTTGTAAGCCTGTGAATTTCTTCGAGTCGCTGGTAGTTTACCGAGTAGAAAATGTGTTTACCGTGTCGTTCTGCATAAACAAAACCTGCTTTACGCAAAATGGCAAGATGCATGGAAGCTTCTGATTGCACCAGATGCATTTTCTTATAAAGTGGTGTCACCGTGATGCGTCCGTTCTGGTGGATGATGCGAAGTATCTGCTGACGTAATTTGTGGTTGATGGCCCTGTAGACCAATGCGGCCTTTTTTAGATTTACCACGTCTAATTCAAGACTTTGTTCGATTGGTTTAATCATATATAATGGTATTAATGCAGCTTCTTAGCTGCATAAAAATATGCAATCGCTCGATGTTTTGAAAGTTGTTTCCTTTATTCTTGGATGGTTTGTGTGTTTTGATCACTGAAAGTATAAAAAAAACAAAAGGGCCATGAAAAAAAGGCACCCAAGCTAAGGAAGGAGTTCAGGAATAAGCTTTCAGGTAGGGAGTAAAATGCTGAACATAGCGCCCTTACCTGGCGTACCTTCAGCCTTGATAAAGCCGTTATGGTTCTCGACCACTTTTCGAACAATGGCGAGTCCTACACCAGTGCCGGAATATTCGCTATTGCCATGCAGACGTGTGAACACATTGAAGATGTGATGTGCATGCTCCTGTTCGAAACCAATTCCATTATCTATTATTTGCACCAGGTAAAAATCTTTAAAATCACTGTCCGGAGTTAAGTTAAACCCTGATTCCGCTCCTTTCAACTTCTGCGAGCTTATCACAACTTGCGGCGGCAACCCCGATTGACTGTATTTCAATGAGTTATTGACAAGATTGAAAAATAGCTGTTGGAGTTGTATGCGATCGCCATTGATCACCGGCAAAAGCTCTGTTACTATCACCTTTCCCCGCTTGTCCTGGATCATGGCTTCAAGGTCAGCTAGCACTAGCTTTAAGACGGTATTGAGATCTACAGCTTCGGACTTTAAAGACTGTTGATTTACATGCGAATATTCCAGCAGATCGTCAACCAGGGTTCCCATGCGGGTATTTGCATTTTCCAGACGGCTGTAGATTTTTTGTTCTTCTTCTGAAAGCCGGTTGCCCAATGACTGCCGCAGCCGGTCTAAAAAGAACTGAACCTTTCTAATTGGTTCCTTTAAATCATGAGACGCGTTTCTTGTAAATTCCTCCAGGCTCTCGTGGGAGCGCTTTAGTTCAACAAGCGAATGCTCCAGTTCAACTTGTGCTCTTTTGATCGTAGAAATGTCAACAAACACATTTATAAGGTGGTCGCTATCCATGCGGGCAACTGAAAGGTCCATCCATTTTTGCACAGGTTCATAGTACATTGAAGTTTGAAAAGGCTGGCCTTCCTGCAATGCAAGAACAGCTTTTTCAAAATTCGGTGAGTTCCTCAGCGAAGGCACGAGTTCACACATGGTGGTTGACAAGCGTAAGGAATTAGGTATTCCTGTGAGATTTTCGGTAGCCTCATTCGCGAGTATACATTGGAAATCCTGCACAATGCCTTGTTCATCCTTAATAGCTTTGTACACAGCAATCCCGCTGAGGGAATGCTTTAGAATGTTGTCGAGCAGCAGTTTTTGACTTTCAATCTGGAGAGCGGCTGTTTTGGCATTTGTGATATTCGCAAATGAAATCACAATCCTGTTGTTATCCAGCTTTACAGATGATACTTCAAACCATGCGCTTAACCGCTCACCGTCATAGTGTATCTCAAACCTCGCCGGCACTCCTGTATCCAACACTTCACAGTGCTTCTCAAATACCCCCGATGTTTGGGTACGGGGAATGAGCTCCAACATGTTTCTGCCGAGAACGTCTTTTTCATCGGAAAGTACCATCCGCTTGAACATGTCATTCACGTGCAAAAACTTCAGGTCAACCACACTTCCGCTGCTGTCGCGGACGGCCTCGCAGGTTATGATAGCATTCAGCGAAGCATGAAAGATGCTCTCGAGCAGAAGATTTTGTTCTTGTATCTTTTTTTCGTCCGCCTTTCTTTGACTAATGTC
>DASQNW010000230.1:0-2815 GCA_035644775.1 Chitinophagaceae bacterium
ATGAACTTAAAGCTGCGCTGGAAAAAGATCGCTTGACTGATACCCGGAAACCATACAAAGTGGAAATAAAAGATGGCGAATTTTATATAAATGGTAAAAAGCAGTCTAAAGGGGTAAGAGATAAATTCAAGAAGTATTTTAAGAATGATAATTACACTATAATTAATGATGGGGACAAGTCAACATCGAACCATAATGAAGTAAAGGATAGCACAAAAACAGGGTTGACATATCCGGGTACCAGCACACCAGTGTTTGATGGAATCCAATATATGAAAGAGCTTATGCTAATGAATCAACTTATAAATGGACTTGAAAAAGAAGGTTTGCTTGATAGCAAAAAACCATACTGGGTAAATGTAAAAGAGGGTGAGCTTTATATAAATGGTAAAAAACAACCGAAAGAAGTGTCTGATAAGTTTAGACAATTTTTTCAGAGTGATAACTACGGTTTCCAAAAAAGTTAAGCGCAGGTATTGCTAATGTCCATTTAGAGAATGCAGTGATAAATGATTTGATTCTAGTTCTAATCACTAGTAAACCATATAACTCATCCGAAAATTAAGTTGCTTATACACCGAAAATGATCACTTTAAATTAAAAATTATGAAAATGTTTTTTTCTTCACTCGTATTGGCCATGCTTTGTTGTGTTACAAGTATATGCAATGCACAGGATTCCATATATATAGAAAAGTCAAAAACAAGGTCAATAGACCTAGGTGGATACTGGCAAGGGTTTGACATAAGTGAAGACCTTAAATTAATGAATTTACTTACATCTGCTCTTGAAAAAGATGGCTTGATTGATACCCGGAAGCCCTACAAATTGGAAATAAAAGATAGCGAATTTTATATAAATGGTAAAAAGCAGTCTAAAGAAGTAAGGGGTAAGTACCAAAAGTATTTTCGAAAGGACAGCACTGATAATTATACCATACAAAGTAATGTTAACAAGTCAACAACACCGACAAATGATGATGTATTTAAGGAGAAAGGGAAAGGCGTTTAACCTTCTCTGGAAACTAATACACCCAACTTTGATGGAACTAAGTAGCAGAGAAACATTCAGTTAATCACCCAACTTATCAGGGACACCAAAAAGAGGGGTTGCTTGATAGTAAAAGTCTTATAAGAAAGAAGTAAAGGGTAGGGAACTATTAATATTTGAACCCACAATCGAAAGAAGGATCCGATAAATTCAGGAAATATTTTCAAAATAATAATTCTGCCCTATTAAATGACTGATACTCGGTAACATCAAAGAGTGGCTGATGGGCAGTCTATATATAATAGTCTTTGGAATAGACAGTACTACCTCTGTAGGAAACCGCTATATACATTTTTGATCTTATCTATTCAATAAAAAAAAATGAAAAGGCTTTATACTTCTATTATATTGGTAATTCTATGTTGTATTTCCACTTTGTCGAGTGCACAAAAAGTCGGTCTTACAGGTTCCCTTGCCGATGCTAAAGGCGTCCCGGTTAGCTTTGCTAATGTGACCTTGCTGAAAGCGTCGGACAGCAGCTTTGCCGGTAGTGTTATCACCGATTCAACTGGCTATTTCGCAATGGCTGTCCCTGCATCGGGTATGTATTTTCTGCGGTTCACCGCTATTGGCTTTGTTGGAAACCGTACCACTCTTTTTGAAGCAACAGGTCCGGATTTCACAAAAGACTTTGGCACTATCACCCTAAAAGTTGATAACAAAACCTTGCAGGGAGTCAGTGTGGAATCTCTGCGTCCTACGCTTACGCAACTGCCTGATAAACTGGTGGTGAGTGTGGAAGGAACAGCTATGGCAGCTGGCAACACTGCCTATGCAGTGTTAGCAAAATCGCCCGGCGTTTTTATTGATCCGGAGGGTAATATACAGCTAAATGGAAAAGGTGGGATTATGGTGATGATTGATGGAAGGCAAACCTTTTTATCGGCACGTGACCTGCGTAACCTATTAGAATCAATGCCTGCCGAAAACCTGAAGAACATCGAAATTATTACTAACCCTTCCTCTAAATATGATGCTGAAGGCACCTCTGGCATTCTCAACATCAACCTAAAAAAGAATACGCAGCAGGGATTGAACGGCAGCGTCAACACTACATACAATAATAACTTTAAGCACTACGGGGCCACTGCTAGTGCGAGCCTAGCTTATAAGCGAGGGCGTTGGAATTCTTATATAAATACCAGCATCGGACGCTTTATAGGTGGTCGTGATGCCACGTTTACAAGAGTGTTTGTGGGTGCTTTTGCTAACACCTATTTCGACCAGGTGGCGGAAGGAAATAACCTATCGCAAGGTCCGCCATTGGTGCGCTTAGGCTCTGACTTTACAATCAATAGCAAACATAGTATTGGTTTCATGGCAGCTTACAATACCAATATAGGGACTTCCGAGTTTTTGACCGAAACCTATATTGGCGCACAGCCCAAAACGCCTTCGCTTTTTATCGATGCCGATAACTTTACCCAAAATACCTACCGCAACTTTACTACCAACCTCCACTATGGAGGCAAGCTGGATACAATTGGTACGCTCCTGTCTGCTGATTTGGATTATGTACGTATCACCAACCGTGGTTATTCAAACTTCTATAACTATTTCACTGACCTCAGTACTGGTAATAAATCGCAGGACCTTCTATACACGAATAATCCAAACGGTTATGATGTATACTCAGCTAAAGTTGATTATACGCGTCCGCTAAAAAAGGGACAACGCCTTGAAGCGGGTGGCCGCATTAGCCAGGTAATTTCTGATAATGACAACCAGTTTTTCTTCAACAACGGTGCCTTGGTGCTCGACCTTA
>DASQNW010000231.1:0-10782 GCA_035644775.1 Chitinophagaceae bacterium
TGAAAGATGTAGCTATAGCGAATGAGACCAATAAGGTACTTTTAGAATTGAAATCTCAAGGTATCGCATATGATAATGTAACATCGCTGCGAAAAGTGTTTAATAGTAATGGCCGGGAAAAATTCATGCTACAAAACAGTACACAATTAGAGTTTGATAAAAAAGGAAATGTAATACGTGAAGAAAATACATTGATTTTAAATAAAGCATTTTTTGATAAGCACCCAACATTAGACGAGGTAAATAAAGTAGCCAAAGGGTTACGTGACCGTCAGTGGGGAACTTCTGAAAGTTATAAGGATATGGTTTGGCATGAAGCCGGGCATAGATTGACAGCTAAAAATATTTATATTAATAGAACTGTTGCTAATAAAGAGAGTTTAGTGGACGACATTTCACGGTTAGGCAGATATTCTAAAAAGAATCTAGATGAAAATTTGTCTGAGATTTTTGCTTTTTATAAGAAAACAGGCGATGCCCCGAAGGAATGGAAAGAGTTGTTTAATAAATATTCAATAATCAAAATATGATAGAAGTCCCTATCTGCTTCACCTGCATTCATTTTATCGATGACGGAAAATTTACCTGTAAAGCTTTCCCCAAAGGAATCATTGAAGATATTTTATATGGAAACAGTGATCATGAAAACCCAACCCCTGAACAAGAAAACAACATTGTATTTGAAGAAGCTGACTAAATTATTTATTTACTTCCCATTCTTTTAACCACGTGGCTGTTATCTCCTTAAACTCTTTCTTTCTGGATTTAGGTATGCGAAAGGGAATCATTTCAGTAGGCTCACCATATTTCAATGGCCTTTTTGCATTTTCTCGGAAGCCACCGACAGGCATATTGAAAAGATGCAGACCTTTTTCCTGATAATATTTAATCCAATAGCCTTCTCTCTCATATCCGTTTTCAATATTCTCTTCAATTGCCGTTATCAATGGCACCTTACCTTCAGATATTAATTTCTTTATCCACTTGTTTTTAGCACAGTCTTTTCTCTCACTGATATGGCCAATAAGCCTTTCAATCAAGCTTTTTGAAGTGACTCCAATGTATAAAATCTCTGAGGTATCAGGATCTTTTAAAGAATATACTGTGTATCTCATTTCTTTTTCTTTTTGAGATCTTCTAAATGCGCAAGTATAAATGTTTCCAATAGATTCTTTACACTTCGATGTTGTTCTTTGGCCATTTTTTCAATTTGCAGGGCTTGCTCAGGTGCAAAATGAACCTCGAATCTTTTCTTATTTGGATCTTTTGGCATTGTACGAATATCGTCCATAAAATATATTTTGTCAAAGATACAGAAAGTTACGTAAAAGTACCGTAACTTTATTTTCTAAACCTAAACCATGCTGGACTTCTTTTTACACAAAACTGACTTAAAGTTATCGATGTTGTTTATTGCCATCGCCCTGGTAGGTATCATGGCAGCTGCATTTACACCTAACTTCCAGGCAAGACGTATGCGCTCCCGGACTCGAGTAACTTACAGGATAGGTAATCGTTCCTGTTCATACCGTAATTATCAAAAAAGCGGATCTTAATAATTAAAACCCAAATTGATAACTTATAAGTTGATTTTAGAAGACATGCTTTGACAATTGCTGAGTTAAGTTTAAATTTATAAGCATGGAACATACACTTTCATGGTCATCTGATAATCTCGATCGGGATGCATTCAAACGGGTGTTTGGTAATTATCCTGAAGATTTAAAAAGTTTTCCTGAGCTAAAAGCATATCCAATATTTCATCGAAATAACCTTCTAATGCCTGTAGGGCAGTTTGAAATGCAAAGTGACGATATGTGGATTATCACAATAAAGAGTGGATTACCTGCACCTATCTGTACAAATACAATGGAGCCTATATTTATAGATGGGGAATTGGATCATTGGATTTGTGACTAAGCATTATTATCCACCAGATCAACAAAGCTCCAGTGTTCTACACCTTCAAATTTCTGAAATTTTACATATCGTACTTTATTACGTGCTACATCTCTAAAAGGGATTAATACTGTTTCTTCTCCTGGCTTTTTATAAAGACCGATATATCCTCTTGCAGCTTGCTGTAATTGCCATTCTTCCAGCTTTCCCTTTCGGTGAAGTGTTAACATTCTGCTGTTTTAGGCCGACAAGCTACACAATTTTATAACTAACTACCATCTTATGAAATGGCTTTTCACACTGTTATAACAGCATTATACTTTCGGATTCAATTAAAGTTCTTTTCATCTTATGAAGGAAAAAATCATAGCCAGAATTAAGGCTAAGTTCCCGGCTGTAAATCTGTCGAAAAAAAGGTTGGACGAAATATCGGACAAACTAGCTGCGAAGATTACAGACGAAAACGAGATTGATGCACAGTTGGACGACTACAATGAGATCCGGCCCCTGGCTGAGATTGCACAAACGGACGACAAGATCAGAGACCTGAGTAACAAAGTAAAAAATGTTACAAAGCCTACTGAAACAAACGATCAATCTAGTTCCCAGCAAACAGATACAACAGGTACTCCCGATGACACTCCCGCTTGGGCAAAAAGCCTGGTTGAAAGCAACCAGAAACTAGCTCAGAAACTGGAAGCGTTTGAAAAAGAAAAGGCGATCAGCAGCATGCAGTCAAAACTGGCTGCGCATGAAAAGCTGAAAGGCATCAGCCCTGTGTTTTACAAGGGCCGTGCACTGCCCGAAAAAGAGGAAGACCTGGACACATTTGTCGAAGGGATCGTAACTGATTTTAACACCTTCAAACAGGAAGCGGCGAATACCGGATTAACTAACTCCGGAGCACCTGCCAGTGCATCAAGTGCAACCACTAACAAGGTTTCTTCACTGATGCAGCTTGTACAGAATGACAAGAACAAAACAGCTGATAAAACAGCAGCAAAATAAATACGTATGAACAGTATTAAAAAAGAAGCAGGCGGATTCGAGAAAGTAGTTTTTGAATCCGTTATTGATACGTTGGCTGGAGGTACATCCCTGGATGTTACTGGCTATGTAAATGCTGACGGCGTGATCCCAGCTGGTACACCTGTAGGCCCTAAAAACGCTTCAACAGGATTGTCTGCCATCATCACCAATTCTGGTGGTACACCTAGTGCTACTCCGATTGGTTACGTTCATCATACTGTTCCCCTGGTTGCCAATGGCAATAACTTGGTGGGCGTTGTGATCGAAGGTGTGATGAGAGCAGCTGCCATGCCGGCAGGTTATACATCTGCCCTTGGAGCACTGAGGACAGCAACACCAAAAGTGACGATCGTATAAATTATACGATCTTCTTTTTGTTATCCGTACAACGTAAACATTAAAAACTTTTCAATCTTATTAAGATGATTGATGTAACTAAAATTGTAAGCGAATTTAACCAGGCTGACCTGCAGGCTTACATCGAAGAGTATACCATGGGAGATCTTCAGTTTAAGAACTATTTCCCTTCTGTGTATACGCCAAACCTGACGTTTGAGGCACTGGAAGCCCAGTTCTCTGCAAAGGTTGCGGCCGATGTGGTTGCTTTTGACTCCCGCGCTCCGCGTAAGGGCCGTCAAACCCCTGGTAAAAGATCCGGCGATATCCCTAAAGTGGAAGTGGCCCGGGTCAAAAAAGAATCAGATCTGAACGTATACCGTCAATTGCAGGCAGCATTCAATGCGGCTAACAATGATGGAACACGCGTGCAGATCGCTAAACGCCTCATCGACTGGATGTATGAGGACAGTTCTTTCGTTCTGGACAGCGTGAATGCCCGTATGGAGTGGTTGGCAAAGCGAATCGCTTCAACCGGTAAATACAGCCTGACGGTGACCAACAACGAAGGCGGTGTTCAGACAAAAGTGGATGTGGATTTCGGTATTCCGGGTGCTAACGTGACAAACGCTTCTGTAGATTGGGATTCAACCGCTACAGCAAAGCCGGTTACTGACATCAGGGCAAAGCAAACAGCGGCCAGGGCTAAAGGTCTTCGCCTGCAATATGCTTTCACAGATGCAGCAACTTTTGATCGCATGGTGGCCACTGAGGAAATGCAGAAGTTCACTGCTTCTTATGTATCCAATGCCTTAGGCTTGCAGATGCAGCCTAACCTGGATTCAGTGAACACAGCATTGCGTGCAGCCGGTCTGCCTACTTTCATTATTTGGGATTCCTATGTGAATGTAGAAAGCAAAGCTGGTGTACATGTCACTACAACCGGATGGGAAGATGGCAATGTCACTTTCGCTGCCACCAACATCCTGGGTGCGACTCAGTACACCACTACAGCGGATGGTTTCGTCAATATTGACGACAGCGTGAAGGTGAACAATGATTTTGTCCTGGTGAAAGCTTATGCGCTTCAGGATCCGATCAGTGTGGTGACCAAAGGTGTAGCTTATGCAACACCAGTTCTGAACGGTGCGAACAGCCTGTTCATTTTGAAAACTCAGTTGTAAAAGTTCTTTGAATGACGATACTAGAAGCTTTGATGGCAGAACTGGATGAGGCAAGTGTTGGAACCAACACGCTTGAGAAAGTTCTTGCCACTCATAATCTTCCAGCTGCGTCAACATATAGTCCTGTGGACCATGACAAGGCGATAGATATGTGCGTGATAGATATTTTGAAAAAGATACTATCACGTGCATCAATCTCTGAAGGTGGTTACTCGGTTAAGTATGATCCGGGCGCTATCCAGGCAAGAATTGCTGATCTGTATAAGAAACATGCGATAGAGGATTCCAAGTCTTCCATTCAAAGGTTCATCATATGATCGTGCAATATCCTGATGTGATGTCATTTTCTTCTGCTGAAAACGCTTCAACAGATGGATCCGGGAACTGGCAGGCCGGTAGTAATGGGAGTACAACTTCTATCAACTGCAGGTATGAGCCAGGAAGCGGATACGGGTTTGTTGTGGCAACAGACGGAAAACGGATTAACTACACTGGAATTGCTTACCTGCCTAAAACGGCGCCGGAGATCAAGGAAGGATCAGTCGTTCAGATTGTCATCAAGCGTGAAGGGCAGAGTGATATAGTGATGAAAGAAAAGGCACTTCGTTTTTCTCGTGGTCAGTTAAATGCACGGGTATGGCTGTAAGCTTGAAACCTAAATTCAAAAAGGCTGATATCGAAAGAATCGTTCTTGAAAGAATGATGCGGATTGAAAGCGCGGTATTGATGCGGTTGCAGCGTGTTGGTGAGAATTTCATCACTAATGCCAGAAATCTTGGAGAATACACTGACCAGACAGGAAACCTGAGAAGTTCAAAAGGGTACGTGGTTTTACGTAACGGTGTACAATATGCCAATGGAGGCTTTGAACAGGTCAAAGGTGGCAGTGCAGGAAAAATAGCTGGCAATGCAGCATTAAGTGAAGCCATGCAAAAGTTCCCTACAGGATTGGTCCTGATCTGTGTGGCAGGAATGGACTACGCAGCAGCTGTTGAAGCAAAAGGAAAAGATGTACTAACCGGATCTTCACTCATTGCAACACAGGAACTGAAGAAAGCTTTAAAGGAGATCAGTAGGAAAATAGAAACAATGCGATGATTACAAGTTCTGAATTGATACAGGTTGTTTATGATGGGCTGAAAGGCTCATTGCTTGAACAGGCCGTTTCAGGGAAAATTTATAAACGTCGCCGGCCAAAGAACAGTAACCTGGAAGATGTGGTGATCAACTCTCTTCCAACCGTAAATGGACAACTGCAACAGGCTGTATTGAATGTAAATGTTTTTGTGCCGGATCTGCAGCTTTCAATCGGTGGTGAGAAACAAAATCTGCCAGATGAGAAAAGGCTGAATGAACTGGAGGTATTAGCTGTATCTGTTTTAAAAGAAGGTTCCGCTGAGGACAGCCAGAAAAGGTTTATACAATTTGAAGTGCAACAAACCAACATCCTGGAGGATGACGAAAGTGATCAGTATTTCATCAACATAAGATTACAATTTTTTATCACGAACATCAACTAATAAAAGATGGCAAAAAAATCAATCGGTCTCAAAAGTATCAAGATGGGTGCTATCGCCGTTGATGGCGGTATGGGCACTGTTCTTACTCAGGTGGGTGCCACTGTTTCAGATACAGCAGCCCTTACAACTGAAGAGGGAACAAAAACGGACTTTAATATCGAGGAATCAGATGCTCCGTTCTTTTCCATTGAAAGTGCACCGGGCAGGAAAGTATTAGCATGGAGCTCATATGACGTGGACCTTGATACGCTATCACGTTTCTGGGGTGGTACCGTTGCCGCTGCAAGTGGTGGAAACGGAAGAAGCTGGGAAATGCCTGATACATTACCCGTTATCGAAAGATCCATTGAGATTGAAACGAAAGACGGCTGGAAGATTCAGATCCCTCGTTTGTCCCTGACAGCAAAGCTCCAGTGGAACCTGCAGAAAACCAAACTGGCACAGATCGACCTGGAAGGTGTGATCCTGAAACCAGAAAAAGCAGGAGTGAGCGCTACCAAGTTCATCGAGCCAGTGGCATAAACATAAATCAGATTCATTTTTAAAGGCTGTCAAAAGACAGCCTTTTTACCATATATGAAAGAAATACTGCAAAAGGTACCTGATGTTGTTACAGAAAAGGCCATTCAGTTTGACATCACTATCCTTCCAAAAAACAAATTCCATGGCCAGCTGCAGAAATACAGGCTGGCACCTACAAAACAAAGTTTCAGCATTCGTCCGTTAGTTTTAGGAACCCTGTATCGTATCTCAAAGCTGTTATTAAAGATCGACGTAAACGGTTTTCAGGAATCAGGTACCTTAAGCCTGGCCTACCAGCTGATGAAAGAACATTCATCCACCGTTATAAATATTATTGGCCTTGCTATAACGAATTCTAAACAGCTTCCGGATAAAAAGCTTTTAGAATTGATAAGGTTTAATCTGTCATCTGATGAATGTGTTACAGTTCTTTCATTTGTACTAAAGCAAATGGAAGTAACGTCTTTTATACAGTCTATAATCTCCATAAGAGGGCTGGATCTGATAACGCCGAAGGAGATGAATCCACAGACCCAGGGGAGTACAGTAGCCCCTGGAGCACCATCGGTGCTATCTTAAGAACTTTTAAAGGTGCCATTGACTGGGAAGAGGCTATGTGGGAAAGGTCATTTGTCAATCTCTCTATGATGATGGCAGCTCTTCCTGTGTACAGCCCAGCAAAAGGTAAAAAGGAAGATGAAGAGATAGAGGAAATTGAAACTAAGGATCTAAAGGATCTGTTTGGATCATGAGAATAGCCACATAAGTATACCAAATACGATAAGTGAAAATATCACAATTACGATGTTTGATGTTCTATCAATCCCTTTATGTTTTTGATAAGTCGCATGTATGTTATTTGTACCAGGAAATGGCTGCTTACTTTTATAAATCTGTTCTGCTTCTTCAAACCTCTTTTCATTATAAGCTTTGTACCATTCCTTTTTCCAAGCCTGCATATTGGCAAACTCTTTTCTTTTTTCCTCTTTAGCCAAGTCTTTTGGCTCCCACTGATTACCACAGGCAATACATGAAACAATGATATCATTACGGCCATGTGTTCCAGCCAGTAAGCCTATGCCACCGGTTAATACAGCGCCTGCTACTGCTTTGCCTCCACTGAATCCTTTTTTATGTGCTGTTACCTGGGTTGACCCGCATTTAGGGCATTTTACTTCACTCATCGCTATGGCTTTGAAATTAAAAATATATAAAATTTCATAAGTCAAATGAGTGTTATTGTATTGGATCTAAGGTTTAACACCTTGCAGTATAATTTACGGCCATGCCGTTAACGAATGTATCGGGTTCGCCTCTAGAATTTGACGCTGTGATTAATCAGGGTGACATGCTTGCCCAGATTCGACAAATAGAAGCCCGTTTGAAAGGACTTACCGGTGCAGCTGAAAAGGAAGCATCCGCTATTGAGAAAGTTGTCAAGAATTCTACCTCTGTCATCGCAGGGTTTGCATCGTTTGCTGCTGCCACAAACATTATTAACGATATTATCCTAGTCAGAGGTGAGTTTCAAAAGTTGGAAGCTGTCCTAACAAATTCTCTAGGTGATAAATTGGCTGCAACTGAAGCACTCAAAATGATTTCTGAATATGCGGCTACCACTCCATTCCAATTACAGGAACTCGGTGCAGCATATGTCAAATTGGTCAACCAGGGAATAAAACCTACAAAAGCAGAATTGCAATCTTTAGGTGATCTTGCTGCTTCAACCGGTAAAGGGTTTGATCAATTGAGTGAAGCTATCATCGATGCACAGACTGGTGAATTTGAACGCTTGAAAGAATTTGGTATTCGTGCTTCTAAGGAAGGTGATCGGGTTGCCTTTACTTTTAAGGGTGTCAAAAAGGAAGTTGATTTTACTACAGATGCCATAAAAGATTATATCATTAGCCTGGGAAGACTGGAAGGTGTGTCTGGTGCTACTGCAGCCATTAGTGCAACCATAGAAGGTCAGTTGTCAAATATGGCTGATGCCTGGTCACGCCTGTTAAATGAAATAGGTCAAGCAAACGAAGGTTCCATATCAACTGTGATATCAAGTCTTACCACACTCATTGATAATTTTGAAAGTGTAGTTGATATTTTAAAAATTCTGGCTGCTACTTATGGAACTTACAAAGCAGCTGTAATAGCAACCACTGCAATACAAGCCATTCAGACTGCATCTGTACAGGGTTATACAATTGCTGAGCAGCTACGTTTAAGGGCTATGCTTATTTCGGAAGCTGCAATGAAATTGCTGAATAGGACGATGCTTGCTAATCCTGCTGTTTTTCTTGTAACCAGTTTTGCAGCATTAGCCGCAGCACTATATTATTTTGGTGGCAGAGCTGCAGCAGCTACTAAGGCACAGGAAGCTTTAAATGATGTTCAGGCTGAATCGCAGCGTATTGTTGAAAAAGAAAAGCGAAGCTTACAAGATCTACTCAAAATTGCTCTGGATGAGACCCGCAGTAAGCAGGATCGCGAAGCTGCTATTCGCAGGATTAATGAAATATCGCCTGAGTACTTAGGTAATATTACCCTGGAAACAATTCGTACCAATGATTCCAAAAAAGCTATTGATGAATACATTGAGTCCTTGGATCGTAAGGCCAGGGCACAGGCAGCACAATCTGCCCTTGATAAATTATACCAGGATCGAATCGAAGCACAGACTAAACAGGGTTTCAATTTAGGATTTGGTGATAAAGTAAAAGCCGGGCTAACCG
This sequence comes from Chitinophagaceae bacterium, assembly GCA_035644775.1. GTDB lineage: Bacteria > Bacteroidota > Bacteroidia > Chitinophagales > Chitinophagaceae > Flavisolibacter. The sequence continues at coordinate 9,220 of DASQNW010000231.1, forward strand.
GAACTGTTCTCGGATTGAGCGGTACTGCTCAATCGCTCATAAGCCAGTCAAAAGAGAACACGAAAAATGATATTAAGGATATTGATGCTCAGATCAATGCCATCAAAAATACATACAAGGGTGACCTTGAAACCCAGCTTATCGGAGAGGGGCAGAAGCAGGGTGCAAGGAAACGGACCATCGAAGTAATTGAAGATGAGTTGAAGGCAGCGCAGGACCTTCAAAAAAAGCATTCTTCTTCATCAAAGGAATACCTGAAATACCAGACGCAGATCAATGCCTTAGAAAAGGAACGTGAAGCTATTACTGGAAAACAGGCTGCAAAAAGTGCCATCAAGGCTGACAAGGATCTGGACAGGTTAAAAAATAAGCTGGAACAGCTGTTACAATCCATCGCTGCTGCAGAAAGGGATGCTACACAGTCAGGCCTATTGAAGGAACAGTCTGAAATAGATAAGATCAATGAGCGATATGATGACTTGATCAGGCAGGCCAAAGAATTTAAAAATAATGCAGGGCTCCTTTCAAGAATAGAAGCTGCCAGAAATAAGCAGATTGATAATACCGTTGAAAAGCAAAAGGCTGAAGATTATAAAAAGTCTGTAGATGACCAGAAAAAGGCCTTTGATAAGCTGGAGGAGTACAAAGCTACTGTTGGCTTGGATAAAGCAAAGGATCTGCTGAAGGACCAGACCGGTGAATTTGATTCCTATATCGCCTATCTGAAAAGTGAACTGGAGAAATTTAGGAATGATGCATCCATTGGTGGGCAGATCAAGTTCAAGTTTATCTCTGAACAATTAACTTCTGCTGAAAAAGAAGCTACTGAAAAAGAAGTGGATAAGAAGCGTAAAAGCTATGAGGAATTACTTAAGGTCACTTCTACTTTCAATCAAAGGAGAGAGGCGATTAATAAATATTACAATGAACTGGAACGGGAACTCGAGGATGCGAAGAAAAAAGGGATCATTCAGAATGCTGATGAGATCCTGAAAGGTCTTCGAGCTAACCGTGCTGCCGATCTGGAAGACCTGGAGAACGCAGTGCTTCGAAGCAGTGAATTATATAGAAAGCTGGGCGCTGATACCATTGGTTACAGCCGGGAAAGACTGAAAAAGGAATTGAAAGATCTGGAAGCAGAACTTAAAAACGGTTCTTCACTTACACCCGAAATGGAGTTAGCTGTCAGGCAGCGTATTGAACAACTCAGAAAATTGCTGCGAGATACGGACAAAGCAACTACCAGGGCCCTGAATACAGCAGCTGCATTCCAGGAAGCAGGAAATGCACTTGGTGCCATGGTTTCTTCTTTGGGAGATGCGGATGAAACTCTGAAAAGGATCCTGTCTACACTATCCCTGATATCAATATCCACTGCCCAGGTTATTGAGGGCATCGATAAGTTCAATACCGCACAGGAAACAAACGATATCGCTGGAATGGTGTCTGCTGGTTCAGGTATTTTTTCAGCTGTTATTGCGGTGGCCACTACCATCACCCGGATGATCGATGAACGGAATAACCGGCAGTATGAAGCAAGACAGGCGGAACTGGATTTCCAGG
>DASQNW010000232.1:0-2575 GCA_035644775.1 Chitinophagaceae bacterium
CAGGTATAGCTAATGACCATTTGAATATTACTTTACAAGAACATGGTAAGGCAGCATAAAATACAAAATATCAAAAACAATCCAGAAAGCAAATCTTAAGCTATCAAAAGCTCAATTACTAAATTAAATGAATAATAATGAAACAACATCAACAAAAGCAAAAAGCAGGTGTATGGCTTGATAATACCAAGGCGGTAATCATAACGCATACCTTAGAGGACGAAAAAGGTAGCTATAGCATAAGCAGCAAGATAACAGCAAATGAGGGGCATTCAGGCGGCAGCGAGCATTCCTTGAATAATGCCCGGAAAACCGATCTCCTTAAATATTTTAAGTCACTTTCAAGTCATTTATTAGCATATGAGGAGCTTTTGGTATTTGGACCGGGCATGTCTCAGGAACAATTTGGCAACCATCTTGAAGGAAATGTTCAATTCAAAGGCAAGAAAATAACAATCAATAGCACGGAGCAACTTACCGATCCCCAGAAAGTCGCTAAAGTTAGGGACTTTTTTGAAGTGCATCAATCCTAAGTGGTATTCCACAAAAACTTTTTCAGGTATTCTTAAATGAAGCTAATACGAATTGAGGTGTATGCCTTCTCTTTATTTACGGAAAACGTATTGCATTACTAAACTATTTTTTCATTGGATATTGGAATTAATCAGGGCTGTCTTTCCAGGCCGGCCCTGTTTTTATTGTGTAGCTGCGCTATGGATTAAAATTTGCAGTACTTGCTGTAATCTAAATCTTACCACTAATGAATGATGGGCCGGTATACATAGTAGATGACGATGAAGATGACCGCGAATTTATAAAGGAACTGTGGAAGGAACTGGATTATAGAAATGAGCTCATTTTCTTTGATGATGGTGAAGCTGTACTAAAGCATTTAAAAAGCGATTCTACTGTTCCTTTTCTCATTTTATGTGATGTGAACATACCCCGCATAGATGGCTTTGAGCTGAAGAAGCGCTTGTATGAAGATGATTCGCTTAACTACAAAAGCATTCCTTTTGTATTCTGGTCATCACAGGCATCTAAAGAGCAGATTAAAAAGTCTTATGACTTGGGTGGTAATGGCTTTTTTGTAAAGGAAAGCACCATGAGTGGCTTAAAAGCATCGCTTGTAGAGATTATGCAGTACTGGCTGAAAAGTAAGGTACCTGTTGAGTAGCTTTGTTCATCCAAAGGCTCATTGTTCCCGTACGGACACCTCACACAGATGCAGGAATGCTTCTACAATTTGCTTAAGGGCATCAAAGGTGATAGGCTTCGTAAGCATTTGTGTACCATGGCTTTCGCAATATTGCCGGTCTGCAAGGCTGTTGGAAGTAGTGAATACTACAATCGGAATCCGATCAAAAGAAGGGTCTTGTTTTATAAAGGACAGTGTTTCCTTTCCATTGAGTACTGGCATATTTAGATCCAGTACAATAAGGCAGGGAAATACCCCGGTATGTTTTGCCTGTTGAAGGCAAGCTAATACCTGTTTACCATTTGTTGCTTCAATAACCTTGTGATTACTGCCAATGTCCTGCAGCACCTCATGCATGATCAATAGCTCATCGGGATCATCATCGGCCCAAAGGAGGGTTGGTTGCTTCATAAAAGTGCTTACCATGTTCACACGTTCATTCTCGGTTTAAAGCAGATTAGTCTCGGAAGCTGTTTACCCTACATTAGTAAAGAATATTAAATGTCCTGTTTAGCAGAGAAAAAACCGGTATAATTCGGCGAGTTGAAGGTTATGCCCGTTCAAGACAGACATGTACAAGACGTACATGGTCTGACAATTGCAGAATCAGGCTTCATTTTCCATAAGATTTGGAAAAAAAGGGCTGCATTACGAAGACGGCCCTTTTTGTTTTTGGTGGTATACACTTTTTGAATGGCAAGGGTTCTTACCTTCACTTGTGAAATCAAATAATCATTGATTTTCTTGTTTACCATGACTGAACACATCAATGCCGTGTTGTTTTACCTTGCCGGTAAAAACTATTTTAACGGAGCCGCTGAAATAAATAGTGCCATAGAAGGCGATGCCTGTTGCCAGGCTGCCCTGGATGAAATAGAAGCCATGGGGCTTGTACATACAAAATCGGATAAGAACAGTAAAAAAGCGTACATCCTCAAGCAATTTGTAAAGGATGGCATTCAGAATCTACCTTATGAGTTCTCTCAAGACCCTTACTCTTATTTTAAACAACTGGATGTGGAAAAACAACGCATTGTTGCCCGCCATAAGGATTATGTTGGAAATCTCGCCCAAACAAAAAGTGCCGGTTTGAAAGGTAGAAGCCACATAAAAATAGTAGGAGCAATAGCAGGCCTTATTGCAACAACCATAGCTTTTCTAAGGCTCAAACGTACCAAGTAGTGTAGCGGATGGATCTTTCATATATCAGAAATGCATAAAGGATAAGAATTACCGGAAAACGGCAGTACAGCAGAACATCTACGAATTTGGAAATGTATAGCATAGAAAGTGCAAAGCAGCATTCTTAAACACCGTAATTACCATAACCCTTCTCGTACAACTACGAAGAAGCAATGAGGCTCTGAAACGTACATC
>DASQNW010000233.1:0-2236 GCA_035644775.1 Chitinophagaceae bacterium
ATTTGATTTCCCATAATATTGCCAACTTTGGCCTGCCTGTATTTGTGACTGATCCCCGTATTTCAATTTACACCTTTCATTACGCTCGTCCAGATGCCGTTACCCTTAACTACCGATTAAATAAAGTAATCGGTTTTAACGAAACAGGCTTTGCAGGTAAAAAGGATGATACTTACAGAAGGCAGGCTTGGCGGTTGATGATGAGTGGTGGTGGCTTGTTCAACCATCTGGATTACTCATTTAGCGTGACTCACGAAGATGGCACAGATACCACCAACAATGCACCTGGCGGCGGCAGTCCCACATTGCGAAAGCACTTTCGGGTACTTAAGACTTACCTTAAGGGAATGCAGTTAGCAAGCCTGCAAGCTGATAATACATTTCTTCATCATGTGGAAGGGGGCTTTGCATATGCCATGAGGGATGCCAATAGCTGGATTATTTACATGGAACCGTTTCTTACGACACCGGTGAATATCAGTATGGAAGTACCAAAAGGAAAGTATACAATAGAATGGACGGATGTACAAACGGGCAGGAGACTAAAAATAGAAACCATGCAGGTTTACGCTTCGAAAGCTGTATTGATAAGTCCTGCCGGAACCAATGATAAAGTAATAAAAATAAAAAAGCTGAAATAAAACTAAATAAGTATTTGAAAATCATTTTCTTGTAATAAACTCAGAGGCCATAAAATCAACCTACTCTTATGAGGAAAAAGATTAGCACCTTACTATTTTACTTCGTTCTACTTAGCCCTTTAGTTGGAAAAACTCAAGACAGCCCCTTTGTCGGGCAGTGCCAAGCTACTACTGACCTCGGTAAGGTGTATTTTATAAGGGAATCCAAAACAACATTACCCGTTGAGAAGCTCTTGCAGCGATCTTTAAATTATTTCAAGGTGTATATTGATTCAATCCTTGTCTGTTCATTAAGTGAACAAAGGTACTCGGTTCATGATGTCCCTGGCAGGCAGGCATATCATTCGTGTATATGCCAGGGCTACCAACCCTAAACGCTATTCTCATGAAAAAATTATCCAAATTCAAGCTGGGAAATCGTATTATATAGCCTTGGATTTCAGAGGCTATAATGCACCTACACCTGTTGTTATCCACCCATTAGATGAGGATTTAGCCCAAATGATTCTACCTTCCATGAAACAGGATAAAGGCTGTATGGGAAAGGAGTAATGCCTAAGTAGTTTAGTCATTATAACGCTATTTTTAAATATATATTATGTAATCTCCTCTATTCTCTTTATCAACTTATCTAACACACCAATTATTAAAACACTGCTGAATGGTTCCATCAGCGAAACAATCAGTTCGAAAGATTAAGGTGAGATACATGGAGAGCTGGAGCAGTGAGCACTGGGAGAAATCAGTGGCAGGATCCTGCAAGACTTTCATACCTTCTGTCCACTTCTGCCAATTGAAAGCAAAGATGATTTTCTGCTCATAGAGCTTCTGGTGAAAGGCTTCAAAGCTGTCGGACTGCATGCCTTCTCTTCTCAATTCTTTATACAGTTCCACCAAATCCACCCATTCTTCTGTGGCTATGGTTTCCACGTACGCTTCCTGCTGCTGTAACACCGGATCATTCAGGTAAATTGATTATTATGGAACTTTTCTTTGCTTTCGTAAATAGATTCCAGGTATTCATCTAGTTCAATGCGATGCATGAATACCACTCTAAGATCTGGAAATATGTCATTACCAGGTTCTACGCTCGTTCCTGTTAATATTAGTTTGTCGTAATGGATATGGGCATAATCCTCTGTTTCCCTGAACTTGCCTTCTCCTCTCCATCTCAATATGGCTGCATAGGGAGCGAAGGTGGTCAGCTGTATGTGACAGGTGACACACTCCCAGAAGTCATTGCTGTTTAGCCTTAATGCTTGCTGTTTACCTTTCAAGTTGCACTCTGGACAATAGCCATCAAAATGGAGGAGGTCTGTGTTTGGTTTTGTTTGCATTTTAGTGTGGTTTCTGCCAGCCTAAAGTCCCGTTGCTTTTACCGGGTTACCACCGTTTTTCTTTAGATTTTTATAGTATTTGTACTTCATACAATCTTTTATCTTTAGTAAATGCTGCCAAAACTCCCCTATCGCCACCGTGTTTTAGCACTACTATGCTCCTTAACTGCTCTCACCTATCTAGATCGTATATGCATTTCCATTGTAGGAGTGCAGGTAAAAAAAGAATTCGCATTAAGCAATGAAGAATTTGGATGG
>DASQNW010000234.1:0-5524 GCA_035644775.1 Chitinophagaceae bacterium
AGACCTGGATATATTTAAAACGTCTAAAGAGTTAGCTATTCGCATTCACCAGGTATCACTTACATTACCCAAGTTTGAGTTGTACGAAGAAGCTAGCCAAATCAGGCGTTCATCTAAAGCAATTTCAGCTGCAATCGTAGAAGGGTATGGAAGAAGAAGGTACAAGGCTGAGTTCATTAGGTACCTGGTAATTGCTCAAGCTGAGTGTGATGAAACAATTTTACATTTGGACTTTTTATTTGAAACTTTTTCATTTACGGATGCAACTCTATATGACAGCTTAAAGGATTCATACGATCTCTTAAGTAAACGAATCAATAAGTTTATACAATGGGTGGAAGAAAGCTTCAAGTAAGGAAGATTGGTTACCCATAACTGGAAATAGGCAACTAAGATGAAACTCTGGCAAAAAGAAAGCACATCGATCTCGCATCTAGTGGAGAAGTTCACGGTTGGGCGGGACAAAGAATTTGACATCTTGTTAGCCAAACACGATGTGCTCGGATCAATTGCTCACGTAACAATGCTCGGTGAGGTAGGTTTGATGACGAAGGAAGAAGCAGAGATATCTATAGGTGCTTTAAAGGACATACTTCAGGAAATTGCCGATTCCAAATTCATTCTTCAGGAGAATGTAGAAGATGTACACTCGCAAGTGGAGTTTTTGCTGACAGAACGTATCGGTGACGTTGGAAAAAAGATCCACAGTGGTCGAAGCCGAAACGACCAGGTAGCTGTTGACATCAAGCTCTATTTAAAAGATGAAGTCCGGAACATCAAAGAAGAAGTAAAGCAGCTGTTTTATTTGCTTATTGAGAAAAGTGAGCAACATAAGAAAACGCTTTTGCCTGGCTACACGCATTTGCAAATAGCTATGCCATCGTCATTTGGCCTGTGGTTCGGTGCTTACGCCGAAAGCCTTGTTGATGACCTGGAGGTGCTTGCAGCCGCATTCGCCATTGTCGATAAAAATCCTCTTGGCAGCGGTGCAGGTTACGGATCTTCTTTTCCGTTGAACAGGAGCAGAACCACAGAACTATTAAGTTTTTCCTCGCTCAATTTCAACTCGGTGTATGCACAAATGACGCGAGGTAAAACGGAAAAAATTGTTGCCATGGCAATGAGCAGTATTGCGGCAACATTAAGCAAATTCAGCATGGACTGCTGTATGTATCTCAACCAGAATTTTGGATTTATTTCCTTCCCTTCTGAGCTCACGACCGGCAGCAGCATTATGCCACATAAAAAGAATCCAGATGTTTTTGAGTTGATCCGGGCAAAGTGTAACCGAATTCAATCCATACCTAACGAAATGGCATTGCTGCTGAACAATCTTCCTTCGGGCTACCATCGCGATTTGCAACTTACCAAAGAGATCTTGTTTCCGGCAATTGAGGAACTAAAAGCATGTTTGCAGCTGGCGCAGTTGATGCTGTCGCACATTGAAGTAAAGGAACGAATTCTTGAGGATGACAAATACAAGTATTTGTTCAGTGTTGAAGCCGTAAACCAAATGGTCAATAGGGGTGTTCCCTTTCGTGATGCTTATCAGCAGGTAGGAAATCAAATCGAAAAAGGTGAATTCAAATTCGACCTTTCGGAAGGCCTAAATCATACACACGAAGGGAGCATCGGAAACTTGTGCAACAAGGAAATTATCCAATCGATGGAAAAAGTTCTAAGCCGCTTTTCGGCATCCGCTATCTAATAGTTGTAGAAGTATCTTGTTCTGTTTACTTTCAAATCCTGCAGCATTCCTGACTTTGGATTTATATTCAAGCTAAAGAACCGGAAAGGCCCAATAGGAGTTACATTGATAGACATTTGCCAGCAATGCATATCGCGAGAGATAGACATGGTAAACGTTTGTAGCTGCATGGTGCTTACATCATAATAGCCACTGGTGCTAAAGTTCCACTTAGGCGTTAAACTGAAACTGTTGTTGAAGGACAGGTTGGTGGTAATGTCTGATTGAAAGCCTGAATAATCAGGTTTGATCCTCCTGGCGTAGTTCATTGAGAACGACAAATTGATAGACCAGGGAATGGTGAAATCTACAAATTCTGCCGGGTTGCGACGCATGTAATCAAGTAAATGCTGCTGATCTCCCATTAGGGTTGGATCAGTTTCAACCGGTATGCGACCTGCGTTTTTATCGACATCAACCTTGTTTCCTTTTTCATCTTTTTTCTTGCTTTGGAAACTGGTGGAAAGGGCTACACTGGCATAGCTCAATTGTCCTGGACTGAAACGCCCTCCCTGCCATGCGAACTGGTTCACCGGCCTCCCCAAATTATTCAGCTTATAAGGATTAAGCAGACCAGACATGTTCAAATTGATTCGTTCAAACAAAGTGCTTCGCAGATATAAGTTGAAGGGCGAAAGCTGGAGTGTGTCTTGAAGAAAATTGTAGCCACTGTTGAAGCCAAATCCATCTATTAGCCGCACTTTCTTTATAGCTGCATCACCAGTGTCTTTTTTTGAACGCATCTTCATCTCAAGGTTGTTGTCAACACCAAAACTGATACCGCCAAACCGACCTGCAGAAAACCCCTGGAACAGCGATCCCTGAAACTCGTTGAAACTAAGAGAGTCACCATTTTTATTCACTTTTGTCTTATACCAATGCTTTCTGGAAAGATCCGGACGGTAGTTAAGACTGAACGTGGGCCGAACGGTATGGCGCAGTGCAATCAGGCGCGAATTCTTAAAGCTGTAGGTGCCAAAAACCGATGTATTAAGACCAATTCCAAAGCTCACTTCCCGGTCAGTGTAAAAGCCTTTTTGAATAGTGGTATCCACCTTTTCATCTATATTGTTCCATACAAAACGCGACTTCTGCTGAAGCCACACTTCACGGTATGAAATCGATGGTGCCACAAGCAGTGGACCCAATGAAGGCAAAGAAAGTGTAATCGGCAGGTTGTGCTGCGCACCCCATTGGAGTGTGTCAATAAGATCTTTCAGCCTGATTTCTGCAGTATCAGAAAACGACAATTGGTTTCTAAAAATTCCGTTATATCCAATCCCTAACTTTTCATACCATTTGGGAGTTCCAAGCGCTTCTTTTCGCTGCAGCGGATACAAAGTTTGTACAGTAAAACTGCCATCCGGCAGCACAATATTGGTTTGCCTACTCACGCTATTCTGTCCATGATTAGCGCTTAAGGTAAGGTTGTATGGTCTGCCGGCCCATGTTTTAGCATAAGAAATAGAGGAAGCAAGATTGTTCTGAAAATTCCTGTTGACGTTATTGGGTATAAATTCATTGAACCGTGTTGATCCTGCATTTACGTTAGCGGAAAAGTTGGTACCTGGCCTCGCACGCTGGTCTACTGCATGGTTCCAGTTGATCTGAAACGTTTTCGAAAGTTGGTAATCAGGATCTCCTTTGAAATTGAACTTAGAATGCTGCAGGCTAAAATTGAAAACGCCATTGTACCTGTATCTTGTACGGTAGCTGCTAGTGACATAAGCATTCCACCCGCCGTAAGAATATAAGTTTCCACGGAGCGTTACATCCACGTTATCATTCAATACCTTGTAATAGCCCAATCCTTCTAAGCCAACGCCAAATTGGTCATTGTTAGTAAACTGAGGTGGTAAAAAGCCAGAGTGTCTTCCCTGGCTCAAAGGAAAAAAACCGAAAGGTAAATAAAAGGGTAAAGGCACATCTTCAAACTCCGGGTGTGTGGGTCCGGAGACAGCTAGTTTGCCATTGATAACTTTCAACTTATTCGTTCGAAAGGCAAAGTGTGGCTGATCGAGGTTACATGTTGTAAACCTCCCGCGACTAACAAAGAAAGTGTTTTGATCCACCCTTTTTATTTTTTCGCCCTGAACAAACATTTCCGACTGCTGCGTAAATGTATTTCGCGTTAAACCTTTTTGAGATCGGAAATTGTACCTAATCGTGTCTGACTCGAAGTTGTTTGTTCCCTGTTCAAACTGCGCACGGGTGATCACTTCTCCTATACTATCCCTGTCGGCAACTGCAAGTACGGTGCTGGTCTGTTGGTCTAATGCTACCTTAGGGGCGGTGAGCACTATATCCTTGTACGTAGTTTTTGTTTGCCCGTACATCAGGATCTTTTTATCCTGTATGTGGAGTACTGCACTGTCTGCCTCATAGTTGACAGGTCCTTCAAGCGTGTCTTTTGAAAGCTTCAAAGAAAAAGTATCTACGCGTTGGCTGGTCGGTATTGTGTCATTTCTGTTGGCTGAATCAACAGCGGCAGCAGTGCTTCTCTTAACAGGAGTTGTATCTTGTTGCTGTGTTAAAAAAGCACTAATTACGTTCGTGTTAGTATGACGGGCCTCGCTTTTCACCGTTATTGCAAAGCAGAGAGCAAGAATAACGAAGAGGGTGAAGGAGATTTTTTTAAATTTGCGCAGTCCCGGCATAGGTGTAAACAAATGTAGCTGATTGCACCAGAAACGTATTGTGAAGATTATCATAAACAAAATCTGATATGCTTAAGAAATCATTACTCATTTTTTCTTCCTTTTGGATGCTTGCTGTCCTCTCTTCCTTCTTAAAAGAAAGCAAGCAAAAAGCTATCAAAACAATCATCATCGATGCTGGACATGGTATAAAGGGGAATGGTGGGTATGATGGCGCGAAAGGAAGTTATTCTTATGAAGATGAAATCTGCTACGAAGTATCCAAAAAACTGATAAAACAAATTTCAAGGGAGTTTCCGGAAATCAAGATTGTTGAAACCCGTCCTACGCGGAACAAAGTCGATTTACGTGAGCGTGCGGACATCGCTAATCATAATCGCGGCGACCTTTTTGTTTCCATACATGTGAATGCCGCTTTGCCTGTTCAGCACAAAGAATTTGTCGGTAATAAAACAGTTGTGAGCTACGTAGGCAAAGGAAAAAAGAGAAAGAAAGTAACATCTAAAGTTCCCCAATACAGATATTATACAACGCCGAGCCCTGCGAAAGGAACAGAAACTTATATCTGGGGTTCACATAAAAACGAAGACAAAGAAGTGGCCATCAGAGAAAATGCTCCGATGCTTGCCGAAGAAAACTTTGAACAAAAATATGGTGGTATTGACCCCAACTCGCCTGATTTCATCGCCCTGTCGCTGCTAAAAACAAAGCAGTTTTTTAAACGCAGTGCTACTTTGGCCGGCATGGTGGAAGATGAATTTGCAAGAGTCGGTCGCACCAGTCGTGGTCAGCGCCAACGTCAGGTAGGCATATGGGTGCTCCAGGCAACAGCCATGCCCAGCATTCTCGTAGAAACCGGTTACATCACCAACCGTCAGGAAGAGGATTATTTGAACAGCCAGAGCGGACAACAAGAAATCGCCGAGTGCATCACGGCCGCACTTCGTAATTACATTGTTTGGTTGGAGAAACATCAGTCGCCAGGTGGCAGCCAAACCGGTGGTGGTTTTGGAAATCGAGAAAAAGCATACGCATTTCTAAAAGCCGTTGATGAACACGAGCACAAGCGACTTAAATGATAAGTTAAACAAACGAATTGGTACGATTTTTTTTATTAATA
>DASQNW010000235.1:0-5905 GCA_035644775.1 Chitinophagaceae bacterium
GCGCATTCACTTAAACTGATTGCCGAACTGCTGAATAGCGCTCCTTTAAAAGAGCACATTAATCTGCAGGCAACGAAATAAACAGTTAATGAGAAAGCTGGCTTGAAATTTTTATCTGAGTTGGCGTGACACCAGATGCATTTACAACCATACGCTTTACCGGCTGGAGCGATTATAAAAACTTTACAGACCAACTTTCGGAGAACTGGGCTTTCAGAGGCCAGTCAAATGCGACATGGAATCTTCGGAATGCCATCGAACGTACTGATTTCATAAAGCTACATAAGGGCATAGAAGCGGAATTTGTAGCCGAGTTTCAGCGGGGTGCCCGCAACTATCTCAGCAAAGATGAACTTCCTGAACATCTTATCGAATGGCTCGCACTTATGCAACACCATGGCGCACCAACAAGGCTGCTCGATTTTACAAAGTCACCATTCATAGCATCGTACTTTGCGTTTGAGCAATGTGAAGGAATGGAAGAAGGCCACGTAGCCATCTGGGCTATCAACTTCAATTTTCTTAGAACAAAAGCCTTAGATCTTCTCTCATCAGAATTGGAAGAAGACATCAGACTCAATAAGAACCTGATCAACGAACGTTTGTTCGAAAAAATTTTTTACCACTATAATCGTAGTCTTGTGTTCCCGGTAGAACCTTTCCGAATGAACCGCCGCTATTCTTTGCAGCAGTCCATATTTTTAAGTACAGGCACTTCTGCAGAACCTTTTATGAGCCAACTGGCGTTCCCGGGAGATGAGGTGAAAAAAGCAGTACTGAAGATGGAATTACCTGCTCACCTCCAAAAAGAAGTTTTGAGAGACCTGCAGCGTATGAACTTGAACCGCGCAAGCCTCTTTCCCGACCTGGATGGATACGCTGCTTCGCTGCGGCTACGCTACGACAGCATGAAAACACCTGAGGAGGTAATACAACACCAGATCAAGCTACTCGAAGATCCTGCTTTTGGACTCTTCCCCTAATGCATATTCGTTTGCAGTTTTCAGGCGTCTACCGATGCTTGCTGCCGCTTTAGCGATACACTGATGTAGGCGGTTCCGGCATTTGTAATTTGCATGTGCGCCCTATATTTTTTATAAAGGCTTGCAAAAGTTAGAAACTTAGAATAACTTATCCTTCTGTTCATAGTCAAATGAAAAACCCTTTACAATGGAAAAATTCGTACACTTCATTTCTCATCCTGCAAGTGGCTGGTTGAGAAAAAGCACAACAGGAAAAAGAAAAGCCAAGTCTGCAAAGGATGGCCACTTTTCTTTGTCACCAGACAGCTTCCACTCCAGGAGCAATGCAACAAAGCGCGACAATCCTCGCTTTAACCCAGCACCTTAGTCAGCTAAATATGCACCGTATTGGTGTAACTTTGATGGCAACGTCAATATGGGAGTCTGGAGGCAACTAGCTGAATATTTATACTTGCGCAAACCTGATCCGCTAAGACCAAAAACTCAGTGGATAAAATACATGCACGGCATCAATAGGCTGAGCATTCTTCTTTTTTTACTAGCACTGATAGTTCTTGCTATAAAACTTGTGGTGAAGCGGTAGAGCTGGCAACTTCTATGATAACTTCTGCTGCTTTTGTCGACGCGGGTTCTTCCTGTTGCAGCATAGCTTTCAGCGCCTGGTAATCCTGCATTATTTGTTCTTTGGCAGACATATCGAAAAGAATGCGCCTGAGTTCCACTACAATATTATCTTTTGTCAACTCATCTTGTATCAGTTCCTTCACCACCTCCCGATCCATTATAAGGTTTACCAGAGAAATATACTTGATCTTCACCAGCCGCCTGGCAATATGATACGATATCGCCGATCCTTTATAGCAAACCACTTGTGGCACTTCAAACAATGCCGTCTCTAATGTAGCTGTGCCTGATGTGACGAGCGCTGCGGTAGCCTGAGAAAGCAGTTCGTACGTTTGATTGCGGATGGATTGTACGTGGGGAAAAGAATTCAGGAACTGCTGGTAAAATGAGTCGTCCAGCGAGGAAGCTTTTGCAACAATGAATTGATATTTAGGAAAGACCGTGCTCACCTGCAACATCAACGGCAGCTTCTTTTCTATTTCCTGTTTGCGGCTCCCTGGCAATAGCGCAATCACTTCTTTTGGTGAAAACTCCTGCACCGGCGGTTGACTTAAAAAAGAACTTACTGCCTCAAGCAAGGGGTGGCCAACGAAGATGACCTTATAGTTCCATCGGTTTGCAAAATACTCCTCTTCAAAAGGTAAAATCACCAGCATTCTGTCAACAATTTTACGAATGCCTTTTACCCTGCTTTCTTTCCATGCCCACACTTGTGGTGATATGTAATAAACAACTTTGTAACCTTGCTGCTTTGCCCATTTTGCTATTCTCAAATTAAATCCCGGATAATCAATCAACACCAAAACATCCGGATTATAGCCCTGAATGTCTTGCCTGCAAAATTTCAGGTTGCGCATAATGGTGGGCAGGTTTTTGATCACCTCTGCAAACCCCATGAAGGCTAGTTCTTTGTAATGCTTCACTACTACAGCGCCTGCAGCCTGCATGAGGTCACCACCCCAGCAGCGAATGTCTGCCCTGGTATCGAGCCGCTTCAGCTCCTTTACGAGGTTGCTACCATGCAAATCACCAGAAGCTTCGCCGGCAATTATGTAATACTTCATCGGCAATAAGATAGGGAAAAAACCTGCTGATTAATTCAGGAGTTTCAGCAGCAGAAAGGCGAGGCCGTAAAACAAGGATGCAATAAAAACACCTTTTGCTGTTCTATAGCGGTTCGAATTTATAAAAAGCGTAAACAAGCCTATGTTGGCGAGTAAGCACCAGGCGCTGAAGAACGTGATCAACCTGCTCTCTTGTAAAAAGGTAGCAAAGAATTCATCAAGGTCATAGTAGTTGAACCTGAGGAAATAAATCAAGGCAAACACCAGCAGCGGTAATATAAAACCGAGTACAAGCCCGATTTTCAATTGATCTTCTTTAAGAATCAAAACGCCAGTTTTTTTCAATTTTTTCTTTTAGTTTATAGTGGGTAAGATCAAACTGCACAGGAACTACGCTCACGTAGTTATTTGCCAATGCCCATACGTCGGTGTCTGTTCCCTCGTCGAAGTTAACAAACTCGCCCGTAAGCCAATAGTATTTACGTCCATGCGGATCTAAACGCTCCAGGAAATCTTCCTCGTATTTGGCATAAGCCTGCCTGCAGATTCTCACTCCCTTTATTTGTTCTACAGGGGCAATAGGAAAGTTCACGTTCAGCACCGCGTGCCTGTCGAGGCTTTCAGAAGCAAGCATTTGTTGTACAATCATCCTCGCATATTTACGTGAGGCGGTGAAGTCTGCTTCAAGGCTGTAATCAAGAAGCGAAAAACCAATAGATGGGATGCTTTCGATAGCAGCTTCCACTGCCGCCGACATGGTGCCGGAATAAATCACATTGATGCTGTGATTTGCTCCATGGTTAATGCCACTCAAACAGATGTCAGGCTTTTGATGCAGCACCTTATCTACAGCGAGCTTAACGCAATCTACTGGTGTGCCTGTACATTGGTATGCCTCAATATCATCAAAATAATTCACCTTATTTAATCTCAGAGGAACCCCAATGGTAATGGCATGGCCCATCCCCGACTGCGGCTTGTCGGGTGCTACAATCACAATTTTTCCAAGATCTTTTACTGCTTCAACAAGGCTTCGGATACCAGGAGAGGTGATGCCATCATCGTTAGTTATCAATATCGTAGGTTCTTTCTTTTTCTGTGCCATTCGCTCATTTGATTGAACAAAGTTTGCTATTTTTTTCAGTACTCCAAATTCCAAGCTGTTGCATGTCTAAATCTTTTAGTATTTTGCAACTAAATATATTAGTGCATGGCTATTGCCAATAAAAACCTCAAATACCTCCGTAAACTCCGTGGCTGGACGCAGGAGGAGTTTGCGCACAAGCTTCGCATCAAACGTTCACTACTTGGGGCCTATGAAGAAGAAAGGGCAGACCCGCGTTTTGAAGTACTTGAAGTAGTGGCCGATATGTTCAAGTTAACTCTCGACGATCTTTTGCGTAAAGACCTCAGCGAAGTAAAAGGAAGCTACATCGTGAAACGAAGAGCGCAGAAGCTTGCGAGTGGCCGGCCTGATATTCCCTTCGTGCCCGTGAAAGCAGCTGCAGGCTACCTTTCCGGCCACGCCGATCCAGAATTTATAGATGAACTCAACACCTTTACTTTGCCGATGCTTGCCGGTGGGGATTATCGTGCATTTGAAATTGTTGGCGATTCGATGCTGCCCGTGCCGAGCGGCTCCGTAATTGTTGGTGAAAAAGTAAATAGTCTCGAAGATATTAAAAGCAATAACAGCTATATCGTTGTATCGCGTACTGACGGAGTGGTGTATAAAAGAATGGTGAAAAACAACCGCCTCAAAAACAAGTACACACTTGTGAGTGACAACCCTTCTTACCAACCCTATACCTTGAATGCAGATGATATCCTGGAACTTTGGCAAGCGCAGATAGTGATTTCAAGGGCAAATACACAACAGCGTCTTGATGTAGGGCAATTGGCGAACATGGTCAGCAATCTTCAACAACAAGTCACTACATTAAAAAAGCGAATAAACTAATTGTCACAGCTTCAGGTATTCAGTTATACGAGGCTATACACTTCTTTTGCAGTTCTGAAGGTTTGACAATGCGCTTCAACAATGGTCTTGATAAGCGGTGAATAGCCACCACCCATCGCGACAGCTACCGGAATGTTTCTGTTTTTTAGAAATGAAAAAACTATTTCATCTCTCTTTCTGCATCCATCAAGACTGATATTTAATTTACCAAATTTGTCGGTCGACAATATATCCACACCAGATAAAAAGAAAGCGAATTCAGCCTTCCATTTTTCGACCGCGTTGTGCAGTGCGTGCTGCAGCACACTCAGGTATTGTTCGTCATTTGTTCCATCTTCAAGTTCAATATCCCAATCACTTCTTTCTTTATGAAAAGGATAGTTGTTCTTGCCGTGCATACTTAAGGTAAACACCCGATCATCGCCTTCAAATATTTTAGCAGTACCATTTCCCTGGTGTGTGTCGAGGTCAATGATGATGATTTTTGCCGCAATCTTTTTGTTCAGGAGATAATTGGCTGCTATGGCAAAATCATTCAGCAGGCAAAAACCTTCTCCCCTATCGCTGAATGCGTGATGTGTGCCACCGGCCACGTTCAAGGCTACACCGTTTTCCAAAGCGAAATGGCAACAGTCGATGGTACCCTGGGTAATGATCAACTCACGCTTTGTTAGTAGCGGCGATTGTGGAAAGCCTATAGCCCGCTGCTCTTTGGCAGTCAACAGTCCGTTCTTCAGCTTATGAAGGTATTCTTTCGAATGGGTCCACAACACCACTTCATCGGGCACTTCGGTTGGAGAGAATAAGTGGTGCTTCTGTATAGTTCCTTCGTGCAATAGCTGTTGCGGGATCAACTCGTATTTAAGCATGGGAAACCGGTGGCCGTCCGGTAGCGGGTGAGCGTAAATAGGATCATACGCAATACACAAGTTCTTGTTCATTGCAATCGTATCAGGCTATTATCAACAATAGCATAAACAGAATCCGTTGCAGATGGTTCGATAGTAGCCATGCCGGAGAAGCGGCTGTAAGCAGGAAGGATACAATGATTTTCGGTTAAATAAAAACAGGGAAACCGCAGTGATTGTTTGCCAATGCCACTCACCACAACCCCGGGATGAATATGGCCGCAAAACAAATAATAGTTATCCCCAAAAGCACAATTTTCGTGGCAGAAGCGAACATCACGGAGCACCATATCTTTATCCCATAATTGTATGCCCGCACTGCTATACCATCGCTCCTTTAAAATATCGTGATTACCTTTTACCAGG
>DASQNW010000236.1:0-4798 GCA_035644775.1 Chitinophagaceae bacterium
AGCTCGCCACCAAAAGCGGCAGTCATTTCTGCTTGCGTTGCTTTTATCAGCACTGCATCACTTCCATTATAGTTACCCTGAAGCTTGATCGTATCTTTTGGCGTTACCTCCGTGAATGAAAAATCGAAGTCGGTACCCCAGCCATAACCGCCCTGTGACGTAGGACTGAATGAAACGTCAGGATCAGGGTCGGCAGCACCATGGATGTAACTGTACGTGTCAAATATTAATGACGGCCTCTGTGCTGCTCTAAGTCTATAACCGCTTTCCTTGGGAGTAAGTGCCATGGGGAAAGTGAAATCCGAAACCATCGTAACGCGGTTGTTGTCGGTAAATTTTACGTAATAGGTAAGCCCCCCCACTTGTATGGCCTGTCCTTCCAAACCTTTGGGATACACGAACAACTTCCAACCGGGAGCCTGCACAAGTGCATTCTGGTAGTTCGTCAACGTTTCAGAAAGTCTTTGATCTACAGGCTTGTCGAACAGATCTTTTGTCTCCTTCTTGCATCCGGCGAAGAACACAGAAGCCCCGAGTATTATTGACAATATTTTTTTCATAAAGATCACTGATGGTTTACGGCAAAAGCCTTGCTATAAAATAGGTTCCGGGTGAAGCCTGCGGTGTAAATTTTACCCTTGGGTTCGTAGACACAGACGGGTCGGCAAACCAGGTGATGGTAAACTGATTGCCTGAAAAGTAATTGAGCAATGGATCAACAGCAGATTTGATTAACTCACCATTTCCATTAGCGCTGAGATAGGTGAATGAATACACGTCTCCTGCACCTTTTGTAAGTGTGTAATTGTAATCTGCAAAAAAGGTAGTATTGTTTTGGCGGACGTAGATACGAACAATTGCGGTAGTGGCACTGTTAGTGATCACCGCCATGGAGTCCATTGTTAATCCGAAGTTCGGCAATGCAGCCACGTTATTTTTTGCAGTGTTGTAAATATTCATGAATGCTGCAGGCTGCGGTAGCATTGTCTGGTTAGCAGGGTTCACGCTCGCCCTCGTGTAAGTTTTCCCAAACCCATAGGATTCAGCCACAGTAGCGGGAGGAACCAATGCATTGATCGCAGCCTGCACTCTTCTTTGCAAACTGTAAAAATCAATGTTCCAAACTTGCCTGTAGTATTCCACAACGATCTGCTCTTTTGCACGAAGCGCCGCCTGCGCCGTAGGGTTTGTGGAAGCGATTATTTCATCGAAGCGGGTTTTGCCTTCCATCAGCATATTAGCGATCATCTCCACAAAATCCTCATCATAGCTTGCCATAGAATATGGAGTGATATACCCCCACTGCAATGCCTGCGCCGGAGAAATATTGAACCACGTTGCAGTATAGCCGGGCAAGCCAAGATTTGAAGTGATAAACTTAAAATCCTGAGGGTACATTACCGTCTGATGCAAGATGTGTGCAAACTCGTGGTGAGAGGTTTGGATCATTCGCTTTATCGACTCTACATTGTTCTTGTCAAAGTTTTGATTCACATCAAAAAAAGCAATGTTGTTGCCGCCTTCAGCCTGACCAAGAACAACAGTACCGTTATAGTTATATTCAACACTACCTACCATCACAAACTGCTTGGGAGAATACTTTTTTATAAAAAGATCGCTCCCAGTTTCTGCATTATAAGGATCGATCCACACGCGCTTGATAGCAGAAAGTGCGGGTACAATCTTGGACTCGTCCGGTGGAGTCAATGTCTTATCCAGGTTATACTCCCAGGGATCCCAGCGGTATTTAACGGCAATGTTGTACGGCTTTGTAAGGCTGTCCAACACCCATTTATCTATCGCAGTACTTGCGGTAACTTCACCACCTAAGCCAACCGGCTGCTCCACATCTAATTTCTCGTCCTTTTTACACGAGTCGAGCATCAACAAAATGACCGACGCGTAAAATGCTTTATGTAGAAGTTTCATATTAATCTATTCAATAGTTATCTGGGATTAGGTTCTAACCCTGCCTGTTTTGTTAACGTAGGTAATTGCAGCACTCGTCTTCTGTCATTCGGCCCCAACTCTATGCTTTGTCCTTCTTGTGTTGTGTGAACAACAGGAATTTTCAAACGGATGATGTCAAACCAACGCATGCCTTCGTGCAGGAAAAATGCTCTCTTGAAGTCAAGGATGGCAAGAAGCATAGCAGTATTCACCGCCACGCCATAGTAGCTTGATGCCTTTTCAGGTGTCACATTATCTGTATTGGGATTATAATCATCAATGTTTTTACTCAAGAAAGCATTCATATCATTTATTGCAGCATCCCTGTTATTGAGGCGCACGTACGCTTCCGCCCTGTTCAGCAAAACTTCTTCTGCAGTAAAGAGCGGAATAGTGTTATACGGACTTCCAGAGTTTGCATTCAGGTTTTCACGCACGAAATGTTCATAAAACTTTGGAATGTTGTAGGATTGCGGGTTGGCGCCGTACAATGGATAGGCATAATACCAGCTGCTCACATTTGGCGAATACAAGATTTCGGAGGCCACCTGTTCACCTAGTCCATAACGCATAGAGGCATAGCTGCGGCCCCAAATAGAATTAGCTTCTTGCAACAACAAGTTGGCCCGCTCAGAAGACTTGGTATACTCCGCCTGCAGCTCGTAGTATTGCAGTTTTGACAGCCTTGTGTTCCATGCACGGAGGTTTTCGGCAACATCACCTGTCAGCACCTGGTTAGCGTAGGTCACCACATTTTGATAGTCGCGTTTAAACAAATAAAACCGCGTAGCAAATGCTGCAGCTGCTCTTTTATTGAAGTGAAACTTCGGTGCCTGTCCGTAGATCTTATCGTCTATCAACGGATAGCCTTCTTTAAAGTCCGCCTCTATTTTCTCATAAACACCAGCTACTGTACCTCGCTCGTATTGGGCAAAGATGGTTTTCTCAGGAGCGGTTACGTAAGGCACCCCCGGGTCAGATCCTGCTGTTGAAGGATCGTATGCTTTGGCAAACAAAGTAACCAGCATAAAATGTGCATAGGCTCTCGCCACCAAGGCCTCACCACGATGAGCTGTTAGCTGACTCTTGTTGGGAGCATTCTCGATGATATCGAGTGCCTGGTTGGCCGCCGCAATGGCTTTGTAGCAGGCGTTCCAATAAAAGTCAGGACCGTCAATGTCGTCAGGGGCAGTTTCTACCACTTCATACAAATACGATTGCCTGTTGATGCGATCTGCAAAATCATATCCCGAACCAGTACCGCCTTTGTCTTCAGCATTGTCAGACATGGACTCTGTAAATAAAACATAACTGCCCTGGGGATAAGCTGTTGTCAATAATTGGGCTATCTGTTCCGGTGTTCTGATTTGCGTTCTATTGTCCGGCTCTTTATCAAGGTATTTTTTACACCCGCTGAACAGGAAGGCCGTGAGCAAACATGTATAAAAAAGAAATTGTTTCATATTCAATTAGAAGCCTAGTTTTAAGGAGAATGTAAATTGTTTATTAATCGGCAGTGCTACACCACCTGCATTGAAAAACTCAGGATCTTGCCCTTGCAGTTCAGGATCGGAATAAATCAACCATAGGTTAGTACCCACAAGATTGGCAGATATCGTTTTGAACGGAGTGCCCTGGAATATCTTGTTTGGTAATGTGTATTGCAGGTTTACGGACTTCAATCGGACGAAAGACCCGTCTACCACACGTGCATTAGAATAGTTGTAGTTGTTATATGGATATGCATTTTCCCGGTTCAGGTCCAAATCGGCATACGAATCAGGAATGGAAGGAATATAGGTAACGTTCTCGTCACCCGGCAGCACCCAGCGGTTTTTGAAAGCATTAGGCAGAGCATCAAGATCGGAATACCTGCTTCTGAAAACAGGGTTCAACCTGATCTTGTTTCCCGCCTGGTAAGAGATATGAAACCCAAAAGAAACATTCTTATATATCAACGTGTTTGTAAACCCGCCCACCAGCGTAGGATCAACAGGACCTTCATACCTCAGGAAGTCTGTCTTATCGCTTTGCAGGTAAACCCCGCTGCTGGTGTCGCCTTTTTCATTGCCATACATAGGAATACCTAACTGGTTCAATCCCGCAAATGGTATAGAGAATAGGCCGCGTACAGGATAGCCCTGTTTTGCACCACCCTCCGGCACTACCAGATCAAACACTAAGGGATAGTTTTCTGCCTTGGTAATTTTGTTGGTGTTGTATCCAAAGGTGAAGTTGGTTTGCCAGGTGAAATCTCGTTTAGAATAAGGCCGTCCACCAATGCTGAACTCAACACCTTGCGATTCCAGATCGGCATAGTTGGCAGCTTTCGTCAATTCTCCGCCAATACCTGAAGTTCTGATGAAGTTTATAAGATCTAAGCTGTTTCTTTTATAAGCATCAGCCGAAATATTCAACCTGTTTTGCAGGAGACCGAGGTCAAACCCGATATTCGCTTCGTACTTCTTTTCCCAGGTGAGGTCTGCATTCTCCAGGTTTTCAATATCGATGGCCAACTGACGATCGTTGAGATATGGACGATTGGTAAGCTTGGTACGTAATACTGCAAGTGAGTTAGTGGCATTTCCGTAGTTGGCGTTCAAACCATAACTAGCTCTCACCGTGAGGTAACTGATTGCGTTCAGATCTTGCATGAAGTTCTCCTGGTCTACGTTCCAACGGCCAGCCACTGTCCAGGAATTAAGCCATCTGGCTTTTTCTGAGCGGCCCAGTCGGTTTGAACCATCTCTTCTCAGGGTACCTTCTAGTGTATATCGTTTATTATAGGTATATCGAGCATTTCCAAAATAACCTACAAACCGCTCATAATCGTTACCCATGCCGTAGT
>DASQNW010000237.1:0-15543 GCA_035644775.1 Chitinophagaceae bacterium
GAATAGCAGGTTTCAGGATTGAGTTCGAATACAACAATAATTCTTTGGCACCTGCTTTCTGAGCTTGCTCTATCGCAGCTTTTAGTAACGCTCTTCCAATACCCTGTCCCTGATAATCTTCGGCAACTGCCATTTTGCCCAACTCCAACTGGTCTACACCCGACTTCATTAAAGCGCACGTGCCGACGACTTCACCATTCATCTCAGCAAACAAAATATGCCCGCCCTTATCTATAATAAACCTCTGCGGATCTGACAACATTTCTTCATCTATTGGTTCCACTTCAAAGTATTTGCACAACCATGTAATATTCAACTCCTTAAATCGGTGTGCAAGGCTGTCTCTGAAAGAGACGATATGAAAAACGTTTCCGGCCATAATGCAATGCAATAAATACTGTCTGTATGTCGGTACAAAAACGGCTAACCAGCCACTCCCGAGTTCTCTACACCCATGGCCTTCATATATGTGGCCAGATCCTTATCTCCCCTGCCTGACAAGCAAATCACCACTACCTGATCGCTTCCAAACTCCATTATATTCAGAGCGTGCAGTGCATGAGAAGACTCTAGTGCCGGAATAATGCCTTCAAGCCTCGCGAGCTGAAAAGCTGCATCTAATGCTTGTTCATCTGTAGCATGCAAAAAAACACCTCTTCCACTGTCGTGCAGATGTGCGTGCAATGGCCCAATACCCGGATAGTCCAGGCCGGCAGAAATACTATGTGGCTCTACCACCTGCCCATCTTCAGTTTGCATTACCAGGCTTCGACTGCCGTGCAGTACACCATCTCTTCCCAAAGCTGTAGTCGCAGCTGACCTCCCACTATTAACACCATGACCAGCAGCTTCTATCGCTACAATCTTTACAGATTCTTCGTCAAGGAAGTGATAAAAGGTGCCCGCTGCATTTGAGCCACCACCTACACAGGCCAACACATAATCCGGAAACTCACTACCTGTTTTCTCTTTCAGCTGCCAACGAATTTCTTCAGAAATGATACTTTGAAATCGGGTTACCATATCAGGGTAGGGATGCGGACCAACAACGCTCCCTATAATGTAGTGCGTGTCAGATGGATTGTTGATCCAGTCGCGAATAGCTTCGTTAGTTGCGTCCTTAAGTGTTTTGCTGCCGCTGGTAGCAGGAATCACTTTTGCGCCCAGCATATTCATCCGAGCCACATTAGGAGCTTGCCGTTCTATATCTTTTTCGCCCATATATACGATGCATTCAATTCCCTTTAATGCACAAACAGTGGCTGTAGCAACACCGTGTTGTCCAGCGCCGGTTTCAGCTATAATTCTTTTCTTGCCCAGGCGTTGAGCCATTAGAATTTGCCCGACAGTGTTATTGATCTTATGAGCACCGGTGTGGCAAAGATCTTCTCTCTTCAGAAAAATTCTTGTATTGTATTTTCTGCTCAACCGGTCCGCAAAATAGAGTGGTGTGGGTCTGCCCACATAATCCTGAAGCAGCTGCCTGTACTCCTTTTGAAAAGACGCTTCACTCATTATTTGCAAATACCTTGTTTGAAGCTCCTGCACGTTCGGGTATAGCATTTCAGGTATGTAAGCGCCGCCAAATTTTCCATAATAACCCTGCTCATCGGGCGAAGTGAATGATGTTCTTGTGGGCATAGAATTACAAATTGTTGGTTAGCGGCTTTCAGGTGTTGGATCGGACTCTTTCATGTTTGCGACAAAAGCTTGCACCTTATCCATTTCCTTCACGCCAGGGGTTCTTTCAAACCTGCTATTTACGTCAACTGCAAAAAGATACGGGTGATTGAATTGTTTCAGCTTTTCTGCATCTTGATAATCAATACCTCCGCTTAAGAAAAACGGCAGTGGTATATCCAGATTTTCTAATATTGACCAGTTGAACTTTTTTCCACTTCCACCATAATGCTTGCTGTCGGTGTCGAAAAGAAAAAAATCGCAGCTGTTGGAGAACTGATCTAATAGCACGGGCAATTCTATTTTATTGTATACACGTATTGCTTTTATGACGGAGGCAAAGCGCTTTACTTCTTCACAAAATTTGGGTGTTTCATCTCCGTGTAGTTGTACATAATCAAGGCCATAATCCTTCATCTTCTGTTCTATTTCTGCGGCATCAGCATTCACAAACACTCCTACTTTTTTTATTCTTAGCTCTCGAATATCAGCTTTATGCATCGACAGCTGAGGGTCGGCATACCTCGATGATTGCCTGTAAAAAATCATCCCTGCAAAATCCACCTTTAGCGCCTCAAGGCTTTGGATCTGGTTGAATTCTGTCATTCCACACACTTTCACCTTCATGTTGTAGTTGATTTTAACTCCTGAATAAACAACTGAAATGCAGCCCCCGGATCTTCTTGTTTCATGAAGTTTTCACCAATCAAAAATCCATCGAAGCCATATTGTTTCAGGTAAACGACGTCTTCTATCTTATGGATGCCACTCTCAGAAATCTTCAATTTGCCGCCTGGTATTGACTTGCTCAGATCAGCAGAGGTTTCGAGTTGCACTTCAAACGATCTCAAGTTCCTGTTATTAACGCCTACTATATCCACCTCATCGCTGATATGTTCCAGCTCCTCATGATTATGTATCTCGAGCAAAACTTCTAACCCAATATCTTTTGCTGTTCTTGCTAATTGTTTCACATCAGTAATTGACAAGCATGCAGCGATCAATAAGATAACCGAGGCGCCATAAGCCTTTGCTTCGTACAACTGGTATTCATCAATCATGAAGTCTTTCCGCAGCAGAGGAGTGTTCGTGATAATTGCTGCTTTTTGCAAATCGGCTAAAGAGCCACCAAAGAACTCATGATCGGTTAGAACTGAAATGCCCGAAGCGCCATTAGCCTCGTATGCGGAAATTACATCTTCAACACCAGCCTGACCGTTGATAACACCCTTTGATGGCGACTTACGTTTAAATTCAGCAATGATGCCGGTACTATTCTTTTCACTTAATGATTGCACCAGAGATGCTGTATTCTTCTTGAAAAAAGGGCCACGTTCGAGATCTGCAACAGAAGTGTCGCGTTTTAATTGCTCTACTTCTTTCCTTTTCTGTGCTATGATCGTGTCAAGTATGTTCATAATGAATTTATCAAAAATCTCTCTTTATGCCTGCATGTCAACCAGCTTTTTCAATGCCTCGTAAGCTTTCCCACTTTCCAGGCTTTCCACTGCTGTTTTATACGCATCATTGTAGCTATCGAAGTTTCCTGTGCAGTTCAACGCCATAGCCGCATTTGCAAGCACTACAGCGTTTTGTGCCCAGGTGCCTTCGCCTTTGATAATTTTTAAAAAAATACGAGCTGCTTCTTCAACCGTATTTCCGCCGTAAATATCTTCAGGAGCCACTAGCCGCTTACCTATAACCTCAGGTGCTAAAATCTTCTCGCCACTATTGGTGATTACCTTTGTTTCAGTGGTCAACGAGATTTCGTCGTACCCATCAAGGCTGTGAATGATCGTAAATGGCTTGCCGGTCTGCTGCAATAAATAGTTATATATCCGAGCCATCTCAAGATTGTATACCCCAACCAGCTGGTAGGTTGGCGAGGCGGGATTTACCATTGGGCCCAGCATGTTGAAGAATGTGCGTACACCCAAGCTCTTGCGAACGCCCGCTACAGTCTTTAGTGCCGGATGAAACATTGGTGCATGCATGAAGCAGATGTTTGCCTCTTCAACCTCTTTTCTTAAATCATCACTGTTGTTCTTAAACTTATAACCCAATTGCTCCATCACGTTAGAAGCACCACTAACTGAAGAGGCCCCATAGTTTCCATGCTTCGCCACTTTCTGCCCTGCACCCGCAACAATAAAACAGGCAAGCGTCGATATATTGAATGTGTTTTTTCCGTCGCCGCCAGTGCCGACAATGTCAATGACCTTGTGACCATTCAGATCAACAGGCACGCACAATTCGAGCAAGCCGTCACGAAAACCTTGCAGTTCATCTATGGTAATGCTCCGCATCAAAAAGACGGTGATAAAACAGGTGATCTCTGTTTCGTTGAATGCTCCCTTACCAATACCCATGATGATCTCCCTGGCCTGGGTCTGGCTTAGAGTTTTATATTCGAAAAGATGCTGTAAAACCTTTTTCATGAATCTTTCATCTCTTAATGATTTCCACGTTTATTTCAACCAATTCCTTAATATGAGTTCTCCTTCAGGCGTTAGCACACTCTCGGGGTGAAACTGCACTCCCTTCACATCAAAGCTTTTATGCTGCAGTGCCATGATCAACCCGTTTTCGTCAGTTGCAGTCACTTCCAATACTTCCGGAAAGTTCTCCGTACTCACGACCCAGCTATGATACCGGCCTACTTCCATCTGGTGTGGTAAACCTTCGAACAAGTTGTAACTGCCTGGATTGCCGGGTACATCAGCTGCTGATTTTCCATTGAGGATATTTATAGGAGTGCTGACACCATGGTATACGGTAGACAAATTCACCAGTTTGCCGCCGAACGCCTGGCCTATCGCCTGGTGACCCAGACACACACCCAGAATAGATTTTGTGCTTGCATACTCTTTAATCAGCGGCAGTAAAAGGCCTGCTTCTTCCGGTACACCAGGGCCTGGCGACAAAATGATCTTATCGTATTCTTTGATTTTTTCTAAAGAGATCTGGTCGTTTCTGTACACATCTACTTTTTCACCCGTGATCTTTTCAACAAGGTGAACAAGGTTATAAGTAAAAGAATCGTAATTGTCAAACACCAATATTTTCATGTGCTTAGTTTTTCGTTAAGACTATGAAATTGTTTCAGCTATTTTGATGGCAGCTCTGAGTGCATTGAGTTTATTGTCCACTTCATTCAATTCACTTTCAGGAGTACTGGCAGCCACTACTCCGGCGCCGGCCTGGTAAAACAGCTTGTTGTTGCGGCTTAAAAAAGTCCTGATCATGATCGCGTGATTGCAGCTTCCGTTGAAACCAACAAACCCAATTGTGCCGCTGTAATATCCTCTTTGTGAAGGTTCGTGTTCATCAATCAGCTGCATGGCTCGATATTTTGGAGCACCACTCAGTGTACCAGCAGGATAGTTTCGCATGAGCACTTCAAATGGGTTAGTATTTGCAGGCACTGCTCCCACTACTTCACTTACCAGGTGAATGACGTGTGAATAAAAATGTGGCTTACGATATTGCGACACGGTTACATTGCTGCACACGGTGCTTAAATCGTTACGGGCAAGATCTACGAGCATAATGTGTTCTGCATTTTCTTTAGGATCTTTCATCAGCTGATCGGCAATCTGCTGATCCATCTCATCATTACCGCTGCGCCGGAAAGTGCCGGCAATGGGATGCACAATTGCTTTGCCGTCTTTGATAATTAATTGCGATTCCGGCGAAGAACCAATTAACTTATATTCTCCATAATCAAAGAAAAACAAGTACGGAGAAGGATTTATGTTTCGCAAAGCTCTATACACATTCATCTCGTCTCCAATAAACGCCTGGTGAAAACGACGGCTCAGGACTATCTGGAAAACATCTCCCCTGTGGCAATTTTTTATTCCTTTCTTCACTATTTCCAGGTATGCTGCATCCGTCATGTTCTGCGCTTCTTCAGATACGGTTTTAAAAGGGTACACAGGAGTATCTTTACTGCTGAGGATGCTCTCAACAACTTTCAAATCACTCTCCAGTCCGTCAATTTTATTCTCACACAATATCAGCTCATCTTTAAAATGATTGATAGCAATCACGTATTGGTACAGCCGGTACCTCGCAAGTGGAATGGCAGTTTCGCTGAGACCTTTGTCCCGCAACCGAATGCTTTCAAACAGCTCAATAGCATCAAAAGTAAAGTAGCCATAAAAGCCCTGTGCAAATGCTGCAGCCTTTGTATCTTCTGTGATAGTATCAAACCTTTGCATGAACTCCCACAACAACTGCGGCAGCTTCTCAGTTTCCTGAAGACGTCTTTTTTGTGGAGGTTGCGCAGGTAACTTAAATTCTATACTGTTTTTATCCTTTACTTCAATACCCGCAATTGCATTAATACAAATGAAGGAGTAGCTGTTTTCTACAGCATGATTGTCGGCACTCTCAAGCAAGATCGTGTCCCGGAAGCGATCACGCATACGCAAGTATATGCCAACGGGCGTGTACATGTCTGCCAGCATTTTCTTTACTTCCGTATTGATGATAATTTTTTTCATAAACTTGTTTGCCTTCCGGAGTTGCTTAAATATGGCCTGAATTTCGTACGATCAACCTTTTCGGATCATGACACTAAAGCAGCATCATTCCTTTTCACCGGGCATAAAAAAACCCCGATACTTTCGGGGCTCTGAATATGCTACAGCAAAGTACAGCAATGACGTTACAGAACCCCTTGAGAGTTTGTATGCCACCACCAGTATTTGTTGATCGTAAATTTCATTGCTGTGCAAATATGAGGATGAAAACTTAATCGAACAAATTTTTTAGAATTTTAAATCATAGAGATGACCATTGAGCACAAGCAAAAAGACGCTAAAGGAATGTTTTTTATTCAAGGCGATGATGGCGTTTTAGCTGAAATTGTATATGCTGTCACCGGTAATAAGATGATCATTGAACACACGGAAGTTGATGAAGAGCTCCGGGGCGAGAACATCGGCTTTCAACTAGTGAGCCATGTGGTGGACTATGCCAGAACGCATCAGCATAAAGTAGTGCCTGTATGTGGCTTTGCAAAAGCTGTATTCGATAAGAAGCCGGAGTTTAGAGATGTACTTGCATAAAAGCCGCCCGAAGGCGGCTTCAGCTTCACTAATATGGTTTCGATCCAGTGGAATTGATTTCCGCCTGCAATACAGCATCTTCCGAATCAGTAGTTCCGATAGGACCTTTCTGAATGGATTCGTCGGCATGCTGTAAACCCTCCGCCACTCTGCGACCGTACTCTGAATCGCATTGGGTAAACAGTTCAATCATTTTCTGCTGTATATGGGGCTGCACCGGCTTGAGTGTATTCACTAAATTCAGGATCAAATCATCTCGCTCCCAATCTTCAAACATTCTAAACCGTTCACCGGCCTGTTTGAAATCGTTTGTGCGGTCGATTTTTTCCCGTACAAGATTGGCCTGGTAAGCAGGTGTGTGGTCTGGTCCTGTTTTCGGTGCTTCTTTTAGGCCGCCCAAAGATGAAGGCTCGTAGTTCACATGAGGATTTATGCCGGGCACAAGGTCCTGCCGGTAAGCCATTTGCCCGTCGCGCTGGTTAGTTGCATAAGGGCAACGTGGTGCATTGATGGGTAATTGCAGATAGTTTGTGCCTACGCGGTACCGCTGCGTATCGGAATAAGAGAACGTGCGGCCTTGAAGCAACTTGTCGTCCGAGAAGTCAAGTCCATCTACTAACACGCCGGTCCCGAAAGCAACCTGCTCTACTTCTGCAAAATAATTCTCGGGGTTTTTGTTCAACACCATCTTTCCCACTGGTAAAAAAGGAAACTGATCTGTCGGCCATAGTTTCGTAGCATCGAGCGGATCAAAATCA
Source organism: Chitinophagaceae bacterium (assembly GCA_035644775.1). GTDB lineage: Bacteria > Bacteroidota > Bacteroidia > Chitinophagales > Chitinophagaceae > Flavisolibacter. Next base: position 7,514 of record DASQNW010000237.1, read on the forward strand.
AGTTCCGAATGGTAGTCATCGCTCATGATTTGTACGCATAGCTCCCACTCTGGAAACTCGCCATGCTGTATAGCATCATAGAGATCCTGTGTTGCATGATTAAAATTTTTCGCCTGCACCGATTCAGCTTCTGCCTGAGTAAGGTTGCGAATTCCTTGTTTTAGTGGTTCCCAATGATACTTAACCAGGAAGCCAGTGCCATCGGCGTTTACCCACTTATAGGTATTTACTCCCGAACCTTGCATTTGCCGGTAGTTGGCGGGTATTCCATAAGGAGAGAAAAGAAAGGTAATCATATGCATGGCCTCAGGCGTGTTAGAGATAAAGTCGAAAATTCGCTCGCCGTCCTGCCTGTTCGTGATCGGGTCAGGTTTGAAGGCATGCACCAGGTCTGGGAACTTTACTGCATCTCGGATGAAAAAGACTTTCAAATTGTTACCTACCAGATCCCAGTTGCCTTCTTCCGTATAGAACTTTACTGCAAAACCACGCGGATCTCTCAATGTCTCCGGTGAATGTCCGCCGTGAATAACAGTTGAGAAACGCACAAAAACGGGAGTTGTCTTTCCCTTCTCCTGGAACAATTTAGCACGTGTATAATTTGCTATCGGCTGACCGCCCACCGATCCGTATGCCTCAAAAACCCCGTGAGCACCGGCACCACGTGCATGCACTACTCTTTCGGGTATTCGCTCTCTATCAAAGTGGCTGATCTTCTCAAGAAATTGATAGTTCTCTAATGTAGCCGGCCCCCTATTGCCCACCGTTCTCAGGTTCTGATTATCTGATACAGGATGACCTTGCCGGGTGGTAAGGATTGTAGTTGGGTGAGTAGAATGATGGTGAGGCGTTCCATTGGATGCTCCGTTACCGGTCGATCCATTTTGCTGATGCTTGCTTTCGTTTTCTTTATTCATTTTGAAGCGTTTGACGGTGAAATTTCGAAGATCAGGTAAGGCCGCAAAGTTGATGCCATTGAAGATTTAATTGCACTTTGCAACGTTACAATCAGTTATGATATCATGTCTGAAATATCTCTTTGCTATGCAACATTTAATGAGCGGTTTTGTTGAGGAATTTAACAGATTCCAATAAAAGTATGTGCAATTATGGGTGTAGATTGGTTTTGAACAATCTACTTGAACTTACAGAAACTGAATTGTAATTTAGAAGAATACCTGTATCCTTTTGTAAACTAAAGCAATGAAAAAGTATTTGTTTATCGTTCTGCTGCTGGCGTGGTATAGCTCCGTCGCCGCCCAAGGTGCAGATGCGGTAATCGGGGTTTGGAGAGATGGAGAAGGCAAAGGAAATATCCAAATTTACAGACATAACGGTAGATATTTCGGAAAGATTATTTGGTTGAAGACATTGAAAACACCCGACGGAAAACCTAAGATCGATCGCCACAATCCGAACCCGGCATTACGTAACCGCTCAGTTGTAGGCATCATCATGCTTCGTGATTTTAAATATGATGATGGCGAGTGGACTGGAGGGTACATCTACAACCCCTTAGATGGAAAAGAATACAAAGGTTTCATGCAGCTGAAGGATGCTAATACCCTCGCTGTAAGAGGTTATATTGGCATTTCATTGATCGGGAAAACAGATACCTGGATACGCGTAAAATAACGACTTTTGTTCCCCACGTAAACAATTACTAAATCACTCCTTTTGTAGAAGGCAAATGATTGCTGGAAGCATCTCTCTTTACAGCCATTTTGATTGCTTTAGCGAAAGCTTTAAATATTGCTTCAATCTTGTGATGTTCGTTTTCACCGCGACATTCAATGTTTAAATTGCACTTAGCTGCATCCGAAAACGACTTGAAGAAATGAAAAAACATTTCCGTGGGCACATCGCCGATCCGTTCCCTAGTAAAGCTGGCGTTCCATACAATCCAATTTCTACCACCAAAGTCTATGAGTACTTTAGCCTCTGCGTCGTCCATCGGTAAGGCAAAGCCGTAACGTTCTATACCTAATTTATTTCCAAGCGCTTTTGAAAAAGCTTCTCCCATCGTGATGCCTACATCTTCTATAGTGTGATGTTCATCAATATGTAAGTCGCCACTTGCGTCTACTGTCAAATCAATCATTCCGTGCCGTGCTATTTGATCAAGCATATGATCAAAAAAGCTCAGGCCTGTTTTTATGGTGGCCTGGCCGGTTCCATCGAGGTTTAACTGTACGTGAATCTTTGTTTCACTAGTTGCCCTTGAGTGGGTAATCACCCTTCTGCCTAGTTTTAGAAACTCATAAATGTCTTTCCAGTATGTTGTTTCCAATGCTACTGCAGCTTGCAGGTCGTTTTGCTGATCTTCAACTTCGGCGGCCCCCAGGCGCGAGTCGTTGTTTAGCCATATAGCCTTACACCCGAGGTTCTTTGCCAATTGCACATCAGTAATGCGGTCGCCTATTACAAAAGAGTTGCTGATGTCATAATCTCCCTCCAAATATTTCAACAACATGCCAATGCCGGGTTTTCGGGTAGGAAGATTTTCATGGGGATAGCTTCGATCAATATGTACTTCTGAAAAAACTACTCCCTCATTCCTGAAAGCCGTGATTATTTGTTCATGGACAGGAAGAAAATCTGCTTCCTTGAATTTTTCCGTACCCAGTCCATCCTGGTTGCTCACCATCACCAACTCATAATCAAGTTCTGTGGCAATTTTATTCATGTAAGTGAATGCAAAGGGATAGAACTCTACTTTCTCCCATGCATCAATCTGATACGTGGGCGGGTATTCTTTAATTAGTGTACCGTCTCTGTCTATAAACAACACTCTTTTCATGGTTGTATCTTGATTAATAATTTCAGGCAGTTATAACTTTTTCTTATACCTGCCTAGTACCTCAACAAGTTCCCTGTTTTCCTGTTCAGTTCCAACGGTGATACGCAGGCAGCTTTCGCATAGTGCAATATTGGACCGGTTACGAGTGATGATGCCATGTTCTTTCAGATAGTTGTATACGTCTGTTGCGTCGTCCATTTTCAAAAGCAAAAAGTTAGCGTCCGACGGATACACTTTTTGCACGATCGGCATTTGATCCAATACATAGGCGAGCTCCTCCCGCTGTCTTACTATTTCCATAATCATCCCGTTCACATCATCAAGCTGGTCGAGCGCCTTCATTGCCAGTTCCTGGGTGCATTGATTAATATTGTACGGAGGTTTTATTTTGTTCAAGATAGCAATCACGTCCTCATTAGCCAACGTCATTCCGAGCCGCAGAGAAGCCAAGCCCCATGCTTTGGAGAAGGTCTGCATCACCACCAGGTTAGGGTAGTCCTGCAGGTCGAACGTAAATGTTCGCTGACGACTAAAATTTATATAAGCTTCATCAATTACAACGAGTCCGTCAAAGTTATTCATGACCATCTCTACGTCTTCACGAACCAGGCTGTTGGCTGTGGGATTGTTTGGTGAACAAAAGAAAATCATCTTGGTGTTTGGGTCGATAGCATTTTCCAGTCCTTCAAGATCAAGCTGAAAGTTGGTTGTGAGCGCCACCTTTTTTATCGTTACATTGTTGATGTTGGCATACACTTCATACATACCGTATGTCGGCGGACAAATAATCAAGTTATCTTTCACCGGTTCACAAAAAGCACGTATCAGCAGGTCGATACACTCATCGCTACCATTGCCAAGAAGAATGTTCTCCGCATTGATTCCTTTGATGGTACTAATCTTTTTTTTTAGCTCCCACTGCAAAGGATCAGGGTAACGGTTATACCATTTTGTCAACGGTGAACCCAAACTATTTTCATTGGCGTCGAGGAAGATTCTGGCCTCTCCTTTGAACTCATCACGAGCCGATGAATAGGGAGTAAGCTTTTTGATATTTTCCCTAACGAGAGCGTCGATGTTGAATGGCATCTCTGTAACTTTTTGATATGTTCAGTTCCCGTGTGTAATTGCTTCTTGCGTGCTTTCATTTTCAGATAAGGAAGTTACTCTTACCCTTACGGCATTTGCGTGTGCTTGCAACCCTTCTGCTTCAGCCATTGCCACAACTGTTTTGCTGATGTTTCGCAGACCTTCCTGAGACAACTTCTGGTAAGTGATCTTCTTCAAGTAGCTGTCAACACTCACTCCGCTGAATGCCTTTGCATAGCCGTTCGTTGGCAGTGTGTGGTTGGTGCCACTCGCATAATCACCAACAGTTTCAGGCGAATAATTGCCGATAAATACAGAACCTGCGTTTGTTATTTCTTCCGCAACCACTTCTGCGTTTTCGCAACTCAGTATCAGGTGTTCGGCAGCGTATTCGTTCACCAGTTCAATAGCGACGTTAATGTCATCGATAACAATGGCCTTGCTGTTTTGAACAGCAGCTGTGGCTATTTCCTTGCGGGGTAGTTTTTCCATCTGTGCTTGCAGCTGTGTCAGAACCTTTTCTACTATCGCCTTGTTTGTGCTTACAAGCAGTACCTGGCTGTCAGTTCCATGTTCTGCCTGCGAGAGCAAATCTGCGGCTACAAATTCCGGCACAGCAGTTTCATCACACAACACGCAAACTTCACTTGGTCCTGCAGGCATGTCGATAGCAATTCCGTGGGTTTGAACAATCTGTTTTGCTGCTGTCACATATTGATTGCCAGGCCCAAAGATCTTATACACCTGTGGTACAGTCTCAGAGCCGAAGGCCATTGCCGCAATAGCCTGCGCACCTCCAAGTTTGAATATCTGTTGCACACCACAGAGTTGCGCAGTAAATAAGATGGCGGGGTGTACTTCTCCGTTTTCATTTGCCGGCGTACACAGCACGATTTCCTTACATCCGGCCAATTGTGCAGGCACCGCTAACATCAGCACTGTAGAAAATAATGGAGCTGTACCACCAGGAATATACAGGCCGATTTTCTCGATAGGTATTCCTTTACGCCAGCAGCTTATACCCGGCGATGTTTCAATCACTTCCACCGGTGAAAACTGTGCTTTATGAAAAGTTTCAATGTTTGTTTTAGCCTGCTGAATAGCAGCCTTCAAAGACTTGGGCACCAAATCAGCTGCAGTATTAAGTTCGTTAACAGTTACTTGAAACGATACCAGTGATGCGCCGGTAAACTTTTTCGAATACTCGTGCAAAGCAGCATCGCCTTTTTCTTTTACAGTTGCAATAATTTCCGTTACCAGTTCCAATATAGCCGTATTGTCTGAATAGGGCCTTTTCAATAATTCAGCCCAATCTTTTTTTTCTGGATTAAGGACGATTTTCATCGTGAAAACTTTAGTTTAACAGCTTTGTGCTGGTTCAGACGATCATCTTTTCAATAGGTATCACCAATATACCCTCTGCACCCGCAGCACGAAGTTGTTCTATCTTCTCCCAAAACTCACTTTCATCGATAACGCTATGAACAGAGCTCCAGCCAGACTCTGCGAGCGGCAACACGGTGGGACTCCGCATCCCTGGCAGCAGGCTAATAATTTTTGGCAGCACTTCGTTCGGTGCATTCAACAACACGTATTTATTGTTTTTCGCTTTACGAACGGAGCGTATCCTGAACAAGAGCTGGTCAAGGAGTTTCTGTTGCTCCTCCGGAAGCTGTCTCGCTTTAATCAGTGTGGCTTCGCTTTTCAATATGGTCTGCACTTCTTTTAAGCCATTCATAAACAACGTGGACCCACTACTTACAAGGTCGCATACCGCATCGGCAAGTCCTATACCTGGTGCGAGCTCTACAGAACCACTGATCTCGTGTATCTCAGCGTCTATGCCATGGGTTGCTAGAAACCGTTGTGTGAGCAGCGGATAGCTGGTCGCAATTTTCTTCCCTTTAAGAAACTCGACATTGCTGTACTCATCGGATTTTTTAACAGCAATACACAATCTACATTTTCCAAAGCCGAGTGGCTCTACCACATCCACTGCCTTATCTTTCTCAAAAAGCACATTCTCTCCCACTATGCCTATGTGAGCAACACCATCTTCTACATACTGCGGTATGTCATCATCTCTTAAAAAATAGGCTTCTATAGGAAAGTTGTCCGCAACACTCTTTAGCTGGTTGTGGCCATTTCTTAGGCCTACGCCACAATCGTTGAGGAGTCGTATGGAATCCTCGTGCAGGCGCCCCGATTTCTGAATAGCGATCTTCAGGTTCATCTAATTAAATTAAAAAGGCCTACCTCGCGGTAAGCCTTAGTTATTTGTATACACAAAACATCAGCGGCTTACCCGTTAAGGCAAGTATGTGCATGATGTGTATGTACCGATAATTTCATTTGTGGCGCAAAAATAAGTGCTCAGAAGATATCAGCCAATTTAATGCTCGTTTTCTTTGCTGATCCACAGAAGCTAACCAGGAGGTGCAAACCCTTTCGTTCACGGCCAGCTGTAATCCTGGAGTGCTTAAACATTAACTTGCGGCACGGTTATTACAAGCAACTTTTTAGAGCTGGTTCGCGACTATCAATAAATCAGAATGGTGTCTCGACTGTTATCTATACTAGTGTTGGTGGCTTACTGTGGCAGCAGCTTTGCACAGAAGATTGAAAGCATACATTTCAACCTTTACACTGATAGCCTGAAAAAGGGTTTTTACAATTACATCAGTGTGGATGCCAAGCTAAGTGACGGCAGCTGGCAGCCGCTTGATACGAGTGATTTAAAACTTACATCCAACACCGGTTTTTTTGATGGAAATGATCTTTTCATTGACAGCTCTTACGCAGGTGATAGTGTGAAGATTAGAGCTACGCTAAAGAGCAATAGTGTGCTTTACAAGGAGGTAGTGGTATATATAAGAAAAAGGCCGTTTACAGAGCCCTTGAAAACAGATGAAGATATATTTGATGAGTTGAGAAAAAAGCCGCGACGATAATTAACCTTTCACGTCTTCCACAACTGCTGCCATTTTCTTAGAATCTTCGAGAAATTTAGCGAGTCCGAGATCTGTCAATGGGTGTTTCAAAAGCCCCAAGATTGACTCCAGCGGACAGGTGCAAACATCGGCACCCAATTCAGCAGCACGTACAATATGGTTAGCATTCCGGATGGAGGCTGCCAGGATCTCAGTTTCAAATCCCTGCAAGGCATAGATATTAGCAATCTGTTCAATCAATATCATTCCGTCCCAGCCAGAATCGTCTATTCTTCCAATAAACGGTGACACATAAGCAGCCCCTGCTTTTGCGGCAAGAATAGCCTGGCCGGCAGAAAACACCAGGGTACAATTGGTTCTGATACCATTATCAGTAAACCATTTGATGGCTTTTACACCATCTTTAATCATAGGAACTTTAACGACAATATTTGGGTGAATTGCCGCCAGCTTCTGACCTTCTTCAACAATTGTTTTGAAATCCGTGGAAAGCACTTCTGCAGATATATCGCCATCAACGGTTTCACAAATGGTTTTGTAATGCTGTGCTATGGCTTCTTCTCCCCTGATGCCTTCCTTAGCCATTAATGAAGGGTTAGTAGTAACTCCGTCGAGTATACCCAGTTCATTTGCTTCTTCGATCTGCGAAAGATTTGCCGTGTCGATAAAAAATTTCATACAATAGTTTTAGCCCAAATGGGGTTTACTTGTTTCTTCGCATTTACCCGTGGTAAAATTCAGAAAAAGGGTGTTGTTTAATAATGTGGTGAATGATTTGCAGAACGCTGAAGTGTGCGACGCAACGGATGTTGAGTTTTTTGATGCAGCTGGTAACACAATCATCAACGTGTATGCTTAAGAATTTGAATCCTGATGACTGCCACGAAACACCTTTACAGGTAGTGGAGGCAAAAAAAATGGCAGGCTGATTACATCGCACCGCTACAACCGCCTACCCTTGCTACCTTCCGATCCTGGGGGAGTTCAGCAGGAGCTGGCCGTGTAAGACCTGCCGCCGCAAAGATAAGGGAGAAGAGATATCAAAATTTCCCCTCGGGTTGGAGATAAAATACTTCGTCATCAGAACCCCTGCCGCTGAAAGATTGAGTTTAATGCCGTGAAACCTATAAGCTCATCTGCCCTTGCGCCGAAGGGACGGTAATATACCAAAACCGTATAGCTGTTTTCCG
>DASQNW010000238.1:0-3145 GCA_035644775.1 Chitinophagaceae bacterium
TTAGAGGCCGTTGTGTCTACGACAAATGCCTGACCGGAGGCTGCAGATGCCTGCTTCTCGTCCTGGATTACAGCTTTGTCGCCTGTAGGTGCGTCGGAACATGCCGCCAATGTTAAAGAAGCAAAGGATGCTACGGCAAACAATCTTTTAATATTCATATAAAATGTTTTGGAGCTAAAGATAACAAGAACAGAGTGAATTAGTGTTTAAACATTGATAAACTTCTTCAAAGATTACTAATCGGGAGATCAGTAGTGGGTGAGTTATATTAAAGCGGAGTGGTTTATTACCTTTTGCCCATCATGCCGGGCATCATTCTTCCCATAGGCATCTTGTTCATCATCTTCATCATTTCACGCATCTGCTCAAACTGTTTCATAAATGCATTTACCTCGCTCACATCCTTTCCGCTTCCCTTTGCAATTCTTTTACGACGGCTTCCGTCAATTGAGTCAGGATTGGCTCGTTCATAAGGCGTCATTGAATTGATGATAGCTTCAATACCTGTAAATGCATCATCACTGATATCAATATCTTTCATTGCTTTGCCTACGCCGGGAATCATGGCCATGAGATCTTTCAGGTTGCCCATTCGCTTTATCTGCTCAAGCTGTTGCTTGAAATCAGAAAAATCGAACTGATTTTTGCGAATCTTCTTTTCCAGCTTTCTTGCCTCTTCCTCATCGTACTCCTGTTGCGCTTTTTCAACAAGGGTGGTGATGTCGCCCATCCCAAGGATGCGTTGAGCCATACGTTCGGGGTAAAACACATCGAGCGTATCCATCTTTTCTCCACTGCTGATGAATTTGATGGGCTTGTTAACGGTGTATTTTATCGATAAGGCAGCTCCACCACGTGTGTCACCATCGAGCTTTGTTAGCACAACACCAGAAAAATTGAGGCGATCGTTGAAGGCTTTTGCGGTATTTACTGCATCCTGTCCCGTCATGCTGTCCACCACAAATAATGTTTCGTTAGGATTAACAGCGTTCTTAATGTTTGCTACTTCAGTCATCATTGCCTCGTCGATAGCTAACCGGCCGGCAGTATCGATGATAACCACATTTTTATTCTTGCTTTTTGATTCACGGATGGCGTTTTGTGCAATTTCTACCGGGTTCTTGTTTTCTAATTCAATGTGGACATCTACGCCTATTTGTTCTCCTAAAATCCTCAATTGTTCCATGGCAGCGGGCCGGTACACGTCTGCGGCAACAAGCATGGGCGAAAGTCCTTTACGTTTTTTGAGGTAGTTGGCAAGTTTGCCGCTAAAGGTGGTCTTACCGCTTCCCTGTAAACCTGCTATAAGGAACACCGCGGGGCTCCCTTTAGCATCAATCTCGCTTGCTGTATCTCCCATCAGGTGCACCAGTTCGTCACTTACAATCTTTACCATCAGCTGACTTGGGCTGATGGCATTCAGCACCTTTTCTCCAAGGGCTTTTTCTTTTACAGTATCCGTGAATTCTTTTGCTATTTTGTAATTCACGTCAGCATCGACCAGCGCACGGCGAATTTCTTTTACAGTACTCGCCACATTGAGCTCGGTTACACGGCCTTCGCCTTTCAGGTTTTTGAAGGCACCTTCCAAACGTTCCTGTAGTGATTCAAACATGTTGATATGTTTAGCAATTGTTTTTAGATATAATCAACAAAAAAAGTGAACATCAGATGTTCACTTTATGAGTTTGTAAAGATAGCTAGTATAAAGATTGTATTTAGTTACCTAAGTAAGTGCGTAGAACTTTTGTACGGTTTTGAGTTTTAAGTTTTGTAATTGCTTTGTCTTTGATCTGGCGTACTCTTTCCCTTGTCAGGTTGAATTTGTCGCCAATGTCTTCGAGGCTCATCGGGTGGTCCACACCAATACCGAAAAAGAAGCAGATCACGTCTTTCTGGCGCTCGGTTAATGTACCGAGTGAGCGATCGATCTCTACTTTCAGCGACTGGCGATGGTCCAGTTCTGCATCTGTTTTTTCCGCATTTGTGTTTTCAAGAACATCCAGTAAGGTGCTTTCTTCACCTTCTGAAAGAGGTGTGTCCATGCTCACATGCCGGGCGTTGATGCCAAGGCTGGACGATACCTCGTCAAGGTCCATGTCTAAAACCTCCGCCAGTTCTTCTGCTGATGGCTCCCTCTCAAACTCCTGCTCGAGCTGGGAAAATGCTTTCTGAATGCGATTGGTAAGTCCTACCTTATTCAGGGGCAGGCGTACAATACGAGCTTGCTCAGCTAAGGCTTGTAAAATGGATTGGCGAATCCACCACACAGCATAAGAAATGAACTTAAACCCACGGGTTGCATCAAAACGTTGGGCTGCTTTAATCAGACCTAAATTGCCTTCGTTGATGAGATCTGGAAGAGAAAGACCCTGGTTCTGGTACTGCTTTGCCACGGAAACTACAAAGCGAAGATTGGCCTTCGTTAAGCGGTCCAACGCTTTTTGGTCACCCTGCTTGATTAAAGTGGCAAGACGCACTTCTTCTTCTGGAGAGATTAGCTCGACTTTCCCTATTTCTTGCAGGTACTTTTCGAGGCTTTGAGACTCACGATTCGTGATCGACTTCGTGATCTTTAACTGACGCATACTCATAGGATGGGTTTTAGATGGTTATTTTTAGGTTATTGGTTACGTTAGTCTTTTGGTGCGGCCCAAAATATCCATCACAATTCAATGTCCGTCGTCCGTTTCAGCAGAAACTCAGCTGAATACTCATCCAAATTATCAAAAGGGGCCATATAAGCAAAAAAAATTTTTGAAACAATGATTAAAAAACAAGCCCAGCACTATGTGTATTTGATTTTTCTACGAAAAAAAGAAAACGATCAATTAATTTTCTATTATTGCAACCTTCGATGAATTCAAATGAGTAAAAAGCAGCAATATACCCTTGAATATCCTGTGAGGTGTTCTCCATCTATCCTTTATGAATTCCTATCTACTCCCAGTGGCTTGCAGGAGTGGTTTGCTGATAAAGTAGATGAAAGAGACGGTGTTTTTAGCTTTTCCTGGAACGGTTCGGACGACACAGCTGAGTTATTAGAGAGAGAGGAAGAAAAATTTATTCGGTTTCACTGGTCTCATGCTCCAAAAGAGGAATTTTTTGAGTTTCGCATAGAAAAATCGGAGATCACTAATCAAAC
>DASQNW010000239.1:0-13485 GCA_035644775.1 Chitinophagaceae bacterium
CCAACTTTGTAACGTTGACAAAAACATCTGAAACAGACTGGAATGATGTGATTCCTGCTATTCGTCAGTTCCTGAAAGAATACCTGGAAGAGAACAAAGCTGTCATTAACGAGGATGAAATTGCATCCATTAAGCAGGAAAGCAGTAATGCTATAGCTGCCGATGACGACGACGTGGTAGTTCGTGTTAAGGAGCTTTTAGAAAATTACGTGAAACCTGCTGTTGAAATGGATGGTGGCGCTATTCAATTTAAGAGTTATAGAGATGGCGTTGTGAACCTGATGTTACAGGGCAGCTGTAGCGGATGTCCTTCCAGCATGATTACTTTAAAAGCCGGAATCGAGGGAATGATGAAACGTATGATTCCTGAAGTTAAAGAGGTAGTAGCGGAAGCAGAATAATCAATTTATACATCCATATCAAAAGCGGCAATGCCGCTTTTTTTGTGCTTTTTCAGGAGTTCAACACATCGTGCAATGCAGATTGTCTATTTACTAACTTCACACGATGTCTTTAGAAGAGATGTGGCAGTTGTTTGCAGATGGCATGCGACAGACTTCTCCGCTTGAATACATTGCAGTATTCGCGGGCATTACATCGGTATGGTTCTCCCGCATTGAAAATATTTTTGTGTACCCGGTTGGACTAATCAGCACTATCATTTATGTATACCTAAGCTTAGACAATCATCTTATTGGTGAGGCAAGTGTAAACGTTTACTATTCTATTCTTAGCGTGTATGGATGGGTGTTATGGTCCCGAAAAGATCAAAACAAAAACTACGTACTACACATAAGTTACGCGACTAAAAAGGATTGGATGCAACATCTTGCCTTTTTTGCTGCGCTTTACTTTATCATTTACTTTTCTCTTCGCTATCTGAAGAACGCTTTTTATCCAGGTGTGATCCCCGCAGGCGATGCTTTCGCGAGTGCTACTGCTTACACAGGCATGTGGCTGATGGCAAAGAAGAAAGTGGAGAGTTGGTTCTGGTGGATACTTACCAATATTGCATCAGTGCCTTTGTACTTCCTAAAAGGGCTGGTATTTACTTCTGTTTTTTACCTGATCTTGCTCCTGATGGCTTTTTCCGGACTTAAGGAGTGGCGTAGAAGAGCCGCGGCAAAGACAAACCTATAAGCTAAATGGCAGAAATCAAAAGAATTGCTATCATCGGACCGGAATCAACAGGGAAAAGTGACTTGTGCCGCAAATTAGCCGACCGGTTTCATGGCACCTGCTGCCCCGAGTTTGCCCGCGAATACCTCACTAAATATGGAAAAGATTACAGCTTTGACGATCTGCTCTCGATCGCGAAGGCACAACTAAAAATGGAGGACGATCTTCAGGAAAAAGCAAATGGCTATTATTTCATAGACACGGAAATGAACGTACTGAAGGTTTGGTGTGAAGTTGTTTTTGGCAACTGCCATACGTGGATATTGAAACAAATAGCAGAACGTAAATACGATTTTTATCTCTTGTGCGATGTTGATCTACCCTGGGTAAGTGATGAACTGCGCGAATATCCCGATTTCACATTCAGGAAAAAGCTGTTTGCCATGTACAAAGACATTGTAGTAAACGGCAATACTCCATGGGCGGTAGTGTCAGGTGCGGATGAAGCACGTGCTGAAGCTGCGGCAACAATTCTTGATTCAGTTTTTGAAAAAAGGAACTTGTTTTTTCAATGAAAGCATTTCTGAAACAACATCATCGAGTTCTCTTCTATAGCAGCTGGTTGGCGATTTCACTGCTGCAGGCCTTTTTTACAGAGCTGCTTGACGACGAAGCTTATTACTGGGTGTACTCCCGTTTTCTGGATTGGGGCTATTTCGATCATCCACCCATGACAGCATTGTTGATTAAGGCGGGTTTTACATTTATTGAAAATGAACTCGGAGTTCGATTGTTGTTTGTATTGCTAAGTACCGCCACATTATTGATTTGCGAACTGTTGCTTGAGAAGAAAAATTCAGCGTTATTTTATGCTCTTTGCTATTCAATGGCTGTTCTTCAAATCGGCGGCTTCCTCGCGGTGCCGGATGTGGCCATCTTGTTTTTTACTGCCGTTTTCTTTTACTGCTTTAAAAAGTTCATTCAGAAAGAATCACTATGGTATGCCGTCATATTAGGGGTGGTGGCTGGGCTGATGATGTATAGTAAGTACCATGCCGTGTTGATTATTTTATTTACGCTGTTGGCGAGCCCCCGGCTTTTAGCAAAACCAAAAATATACCTCGCCGGAATTGTTGCACTTGCTCTTTTCCTGCCCCATCTTTGGTGGCAGTATGATCACAACTGGATGTCTTTCCGCTATCACTTATTCGAGAGCAATAACAACCGCTACAAAATTTCTTACACAACCGAATACATCCTCGGGCAATTACTTTTGGCAGGACCTTTGGCAGGAGTCATTTTATTCTGGGCAACTATCCGGCATAAGCCTGGCTCTGTTGTGGAAAAAGCTTTGAAGTTTACTGCCTTGGGAATGATCATTTTTTTCTTCTTTAGCAGCTTCCGGGGCAGGGTTGAGGCTAATTGGACCAGCCCAGCACTCATACCGCTGCTAGTGCTGAGCCATTCCTATTTAAATGAGCAAACACGGTGTAGAAAATTGTTGTACCGCTTAGTGGCACCTACCCTTGTGTTGGTTATTACCGTGAGAGTTTTGATTGCCTTCAACATAGCCCCAGTTCGTGCAATCTCTGAACGCTTCCATCAATACAAAAATTGGCCAGCTGATTTTAGAACACGAACCGAGTCTCTTCCGGTAATATTCAACAGTTCTTACCAGCGTGCATCCAAATATTGGTTCTATTCAGGCCAGGCGACCTATTCTTTAAATCAATATAGGTCGCGCAGAAGTAATTACAATTTCTGGCCAATAGAAGAACAGCTATTTGGGAAAGAGGTTTATATAGCAGATACAGACAGCGCATTCGCCGATAAATCCTTTTTTGTGACGCCTCTTGGGAAGCTGTATTATTTTAAAGAAGATAACTTTCACTCTTTTGCCAGGTTGATGTTTGTGCCCGAACAGGAAAGCTTAAGCTGCCGCAAAGGAGATCAACTTAATTTTTCGGTAACTATATCTCTTCCGATTAAATACTATGAATATCTCACGAGTGCAACTGCCGGAGTTTACCCCGTTAAAATAGGAGTTTTCACGAAAGAAAAATGGATCAAAGACATTGAGCTCCCGCTTCCGATTAGGCATTTCTTGCAAGAATCAAAAACCGTAGTAACCATAGATCCGCAGCTTTCTGAAGGATCATACTTTCTCAGGTTTGCTGTTGCATCTGATGCAGGAATTTATACTCACAACAGCGAAAAGATACCGCTACAGGTTAACTAGCCGAAACGTTGTTGACCATCTGTTTCACTCGTCATTAATGACTTTTTTTACATCCTGATCAGTGGCGATATGGTTCATTTGTTTAGCTACCCATCCACTTCTTTTGGCAACAAAACCCGACAATGGTTTTACAGTGTATTTTCTTGGATTCGGCAGACATGCAGCTAATAAAGAAGCTTCTCTCCGCGTAAGCTTTGCAGCTGTTTTCTTAAAGTACTCCTGTGCAGCAGCCTCTGCTCCAAAAATACCTGTGCCCATTTCAATCACGTTCAGATATACTTCCAGTATTCTCTTCTTGCCCCAAATCCATTCAATCATCTTTGTGAAATAAATTTCCAAGCCTTTGCGCAGCCAGCTTCTTCCCTGCCACAGAAAAACATTCTTCGCTACCTGCTGGCTAATTGTACTTGCGCCACGCACACGGTTTGGTTTCTTTTCATTGTACTTTATTGCTTTTTCTATGCTCTTCCAGTCAAAACCGGAATGATCTGGAAACAACTGGTCCTCTGAAGAGATGACGGCAAGCTTCAGGTGGTATGAAATGTTTTTGCTGCTCACATAATCTCTCTTTAAACCATCGCTCCTCAACCAGCTGCTTAGTTGTGTGAGTGTGATTGGGGGATTAATCCATCTAAGAAGAATAATATACAGCAATTGAGATAAGAACAGAATCAGAAACAGTCGTTTAAGAAATCGCAGGATTCGTTGAAGTAAAACAGGTGATTTGCTCCTTTGATTCTTCATCGATTTACTTAATCAGGTGGGTCATTGAAGATGATTACCACAAAATAGCAGCACTGCTATAAGTGCGGTGCTAAATCCAATCAAAATAATTTCATCCATAGACTAATCAGCAAAATATCTTAGACGTCATCTTACACCAATTGATACGTTTAGCAGCAATCCCAATGTACTCGCTTTGCAAGCGTTCAAACAGAAACAAATAACTCCTGTAAACCACACCACAATCTCTGAAGACACCTGTTATACCTGTACAAGTTCTTCTTGCATCAAAAATTCATTCCAATCTTGCAACACCTTTCCCTTCAACACTCTTGGAAATTTATGTTGACTTCCCACTTTCCCTTTTTGTTCCATGAACTTCAGGAAAGTCTCTTCAGAGAATTTCTGCAAAAAGACATCTTTGAGGGCACTACGTCGCTCCACAGCATAATCGTCGTTCAACTCACAAAGGTGATGGTCGATCCTTTCTTTTAGAAGCTGCTCGGGTACCATGTCATTGCAAGCAACAAACCATTTGTGTGCAAAAAAGTTATGGTATGGAAAACCCACTACTGTAAATTCCGGTATTGAGATGTTAAGTTCTTCACTCACCAACTGAACAGCCCTGTTCATATTCTCTACGCTTAGATGTTCACCCACTAAGCTTAGAAAATGCTTGGTTCTTCCGGTGATCACAACTTCTGCCCGCTCTTTGTCTACAAAGCGAACCGTGTCTCCAATAAGATAACGCCATGCTCCTGCGTTGGTGCTCATAAGCAAGGCGTATTCTTTTCCTTCTTCTACTTCATGTATCATCAACGCTTCAGGATTATCAATCATTTTGCCTTCGCTATTGAAGTTCTTATCATCAAATGGAACAAACTCAAGAAAAATATTATTGTTCACGATCAGCCTTATGCCTCTTGCATTCTCCCTGTCTTTATACCCAATGAATCCTTCGCTGGAAAGGTAATTTTCGATATATACTATTGGCTTGTCTAAAAGCTTTTCAAAGCCTTTTTTGTAAGGCTCAAAGGCAACACCACCATGAACAAAAAATCCCAGGTTGGGCCATATATCATGTATGGTATCTACCTTATAATGTTCTACTATCATTTCCATACACATCTGGCACCATGCAGGCACACCAACGATGTAGCCTATATCCCAATCAGGAGCTTTCTCCACTATCTCATTAAGCTTTTGATTCCAATCCCGTATCGCCGCAATGCGTCCCCCAGGCTTGTAAAATGTCTGAAACCAAAAAGGTTTGTTCTTCATGAGGATGCCACTGAGATCACCTGCATACCAGCCGGCCTTTCCTTTTTGCAGATCAGTTGCGCCACCCAACATTAGGAACCCTTTAGTTACTGCATTTCGCGGCAGGTGTTCGTAGTTCATGAGCGACAATAGCTGACGGATGTAGTTGATGCGATTGCTCCGGAGTATGTCTTTCGTTACTGGTATGTATTTGCTCGCTGCTTCTGAAGTACCGGAGCTTAAAGCGTAGTACTTTATTTTTCCAGGCCAGGTTACATCAGGAACTCCTTCAAGCGTCTTCTTCCACCATTCATCGTAGATCTTGTTATAATCATGAACGGGCACAATGGCGTCAAATAACTTTTCGGGACGCGTACTCAGAAGTATATCATCAAATCTATAGTGCTGCCCAAATTCGGTAAACCTTGCTTTCTTCAGCAATTTCTTTAAAACACGAATTTGCTGGCTTCTGAAATCGCTGGCAGGCAATCGCAACGCTCGTATAATAGTCTCCGGAATCTTAATGTCTAAAATACTGGTCATTCAGTGTTGTTATCAGCGAACAATCTTCAAAGGTAGTAACAAGTGTTTCTATGCAAGAACCCGACCCGACAAATGCCTGTAGTTTTTAACAATTACACGAACATCGTAAAGTGGCCTGTAGTTTTTTGCGTACCAATAGTCTACCGACTTTACAGAGGTCTCGGTCAACTCGTGCAGCTTTTGCTTAGTACCGTTAGGGCCCAGCACAGAACATCGCAGGTTTGGCAGGTTCTTCTCTGAATCGATGTATCCGACCCACGTCTTCTTTCCGACGAGCACATCTACCGCATTCGACAGAACTGCAACGGCCCCTTTTGTTGTGATCAAAACCACAGGAAGCAAAATGAGTAGAGCAAGTGAACTCGCAACATCAATTAATCGCTTCAAACGACGATAATGTTGCTTTTCAATATTGAAAGTCTCAGAGGTGATTACATTGCCATTGTCAGTTTGTACATCACTGCCAACAATACTGCAGCTGTTTGCTGCGTGAAACCTCAATCGTAATGGCATGATCGTGCTGGCGATCAATTCAATTATTTTTTTGTAACTGAGCTGCCCTACACAAAAAATCAATTCCTTGGCAGCAAGTGCAGGCGCCAGTGTCGCCACATTGTGAATAACTGCAACAGAGTTGGTAGCTACACCGTCAACTGCCACACGGCCAATGATTTTATCTGACAAATATTTCGTCTTTAATAACTGCGACACCTTTTGAAACTCTTTTTCAGTAGCTGCAATCAACAGGTAGGGCTTTGACGAAGGCACTACTGCCTTCTGCAGAATATTTGCTTGTATTAGCAACCAACGAAATGCACTTATCAGCACCAGGCCGAGTATGGCACCGAGTGTTATTATTCCCCTCGAGAAGCGAAGGCTTTCAGGCAATAAAGCGTAGCAGGCCAACAGTACCACGAGGGCAATCAGCATGGCCCTCGCCAACTCTGCCCACCGGTACCACTTGTTATAAAGGCCTGCATAATACGCCACAACAAGGTAGACAATTGTATAAACCGGCAGGGCAGTATACACAAGCCCTGAAGGGTACACAACACCTTCCTTTATAAACGCTTGCCAAAATTCTTTTACAATCCAGAGTGCTAATAGTATGAGAGTTCCATCAATGAAAGGCAAGCCAATCCATTTGATAAACTTTGCCAGAGCAGCAAGAACAGCTCGGGTCCAAATGGCCCCATGCAACATGAGGTTGAAAAATGTAGCTCCTGAGCCGCCATAGTGTTTATTTACAAAAATGCTCATGGCGGCATAAAATAGCCGAATAAAGTTCAGGCTGCCACGTTTGGTGCTTTCCCCCTTGAAATGAATGATTGTAGCTTCAGCGAGATAATAATTCCTAAATCCCGTTTTTTGTAATCGGTAACTTAGATCAATGTCTTCGCCGTACATAAAAAACGACTCATCGAAGCCTTTCACTTGTTCCAGCAGTGGCCTTCTCACCATCATAAAAGCGCCAGCAAGAACATCTACTTCTTGATTAAGATTGGAGTCAAGGTGGCCCAGATAATATTTGCTAAATATCGACGAACGCGGGAACAAAGCTGCAAAACCAAAAAGCTTAAACAGTGACGTTGCTGGTGAGGGGAAAGCTCTTTTGCTTTCCTTCAAATACCTGCCTGCTCCGTCAATCATTTTAACTCCTACTGCGCCCGCATCTGGATGGCAATCCAGGAATTCGATACACCTGCTTAAACTGTCTTCACCTATCAGCGTGTCGGGATTCAGGAAAAGTATATAGCTGCCGGTGGATTGCGAAACTCCCTGGTTGCATGCTTTCGCAAAACCTACATTGGTCTCGTTTGAAATAAACGTAGCTTCTGGAAAACGAGGCTTTAAATAATCAAGACTTCCATCCGAAGAATTGTTGTCCACCACGATCAATTCAACTGCTAGTCCCTTGCTGCTTTTGAGAACGGAGTACAGGCATTGCTCCAGGAAATACTTAACGTTGAAATTGACAATAATGATAGAAAGTGTCAAAGGCTGAGTTTGCTATAAACAAACCTAATGAATATAGACTACAAGCAAGGCATTTGGGCGTGCAGGCGCCAGCACAAAATGGCAAGTATTGAAGGATTGATTCTGCAACTATCTTTGCGCATGCTCAAAAATACCCTTTTAGAAGCCGTACATGCTGCAGCGGGCGAGATCATGAGACTAACCGAAACTTCATTCAAGATTTCCAACAAAGAAGGTATAAACGACCTCGTTACTGAGGTAGACCACGCGGCAGAAAAAGCAATTATCGAAGTCATCAAAAGGAATAATCCTGATCATAATATTTTGACGGAAGAATCGGGTGAAATTTTTCAGGAGTCGGACTACAAATGGATCATCGATCCGATCGATGGTACAGTAAATTTTGCGCATCATATTCCTATCTGTTGTGTTTCCGTGGGCATTGAGCATAAAGGATCCATGATTCTCGGCGCGGTGTACAACCCTTTCATGAACGAGTTTTTCCTTGCAGAAAAAGGTGGTGGTGCTACTTTAAACAACCAAAAAATTCAAGTGAGTAAAAAAGAGAAGGTGGAAAGGGCTTGCCTGGTAACAGGATTTCCCTACACCTATCTTGACGTGGAGAATGGACCACTTGCTGTTTTTGAGCGTATGATACGAAGAGGTGTTCCTGTGCGGCGGTTAGGTTCAGCAGCAATCGATCTTTGTTGGGTAGCCTGCGGTCGCTTTGATGGCTTCTATGAGCATAAGCTGCAACCCTGGGACAGTGCAGCAGGGTACCTGATTGTAGAGGAAGCAGGCGGACGCGTCACGAACTTAGCTGGCAACACTTACTCTCCTTACGAGCCAGGCTGCATAGCCACAAACGGCGTTATTCATGACGAGCTGATAAGATGGATTAACAATGATATTCCATAGTAGGCAGGCAATGCCTTTATTTCGTGAAGATCCTTGCCAGTTTTTTTCTCAGCTATATCTAAATGCATCAAATGTAGAATATGAGTGAGCGTACAGAAATTTCTTCTCTCGGGGAGTTTGGTTTAATCCATCACCTCACTAAGAATATTGAGTTTCAAAATGCATCTACCATTGTAGGGGTAGGTGATGATGCAGCAGTTATTGACCACTTTGGTAAGCAGACAGTAATCACAAATGACCTGCTCATCGAAGGAGTACATTTCGATCTGATGTACACACCTATGAAGCACCTGGGCTACAAAACAGTTGTAGTGAACGTAAGCGATATTTACGCCATGAATGCCACGCCAACGCAAGTTGTTCTTGGCCTTGCTTTCAGCAACCGTTTCAGCCTCGAAGCCCTTGATGAATTCTATGAAGGTATATATGCCGCTTGCAGAAATTATGGTGTTGACCTCATTGGCGGCGATACTACTTCATCTCAAAAAGGCTTCATTATCTCCTGCACCGCTATTGGAGAAGTGAGTCCCGACAAATTTGTAAAAAGAAACACTGCTCAAAAAGGAGACCTGCTTTGTGTTACCGGCGACCTCGGTGCTGCCTACCTCGGCCTGGTGCTGCTGGAAAGGGAAAAGAAAATCTACCTTGAAAACCCAAACATTCAACCCGATCTCGAAAACGAACAATATATAGTTGAGCGAATACTTAAACCAGAAGCAAGAAAGGACCTGCTTCGTTTTTTTGAAGAAAAAGGGCTGCAGCCTACTTCAATGATCGATGTCAGTGAC
This sequence comes from Chitinophagaceae bacterium, assembly GCA_035644775.1. Classification (GTDB taxonomy): domain Bacteria; phylum Bacteroidota; class Bacteroidia; order Chitinophagales; family Chitinophagaceae; genus Flavisolibacter. Next base: position 9,568 of record DASQNW010000239.1, read on the forward strand.
GGCTTGAGTTCGGAAATAATACATATTTGCCAGCAAAGTAGCAAAGGCTGTGTGGTTTACGAGGAGAAGATTCCGGTTGCGGATGAAACACGGCAGGCTGCGTTTAAATTCAACCTTGACCCTACTGCATGTGCATTAAGCGGCGGAGAGGATTATGAGCTATTATTTACCGTGTCTCAGCCGGACTATGAAAAACTAACGTCACATGGCGACATTAGCATAATTGGTTATCTTACTGAGGCCGAAGAAGGCATGCACATCTTCACCAAAGGCGGCAGCAAACACCCGCTCACGGCCCAGGGATGGAATGCATTCAAATGAGTGATTGCTAATGAAAAACCTAATTCTCTTCTGCCTAGTTGTTATTTTGTATAGCTGCGGCGTTTCCCGCAATTACCAGGCATCCAAGAAATATGGCAGCGAAGATCTTGTTCAGGACTACAAGCTGTTCAAAAACATTTTGGAAGAGCAGCATCCTGGCCTCTATTGGTACACACCAGCAGACAGCATGGAGTTATATTTAAAGAGAGGTGCAATGATGCTGCAGGACTCTATGACGGAAACCGGATTCCGAAACGTGTTGAATTATGTTGTATCGAAAGTAAGGTGCGGTCATACTACGGTGCGGCCTTCGAAACAGTACATCAAGTACAACAGGGGTAAATACTTTCCGCTGGTTATTAAAGCCTGGCCAGATACAGCGGTAGTCACATCTAACCTAAATAAAAAAGATAGCAACGTTACCCGTGGAGTAGTGCTCACAGCTATCGAAGACAAACCTATATCAGAGATTATAGACTCCATGTTTCAGCATTTATCAGGTGATGGTTACAACCTGACCCATAAATATCAAACTATAAGCAACAGGGGAGTTTTTGGAGGAATGTACACCTCCTTGTTTGGTGCGAAGCCGACCTACAGGGTCACGTATATTGACACGCTTAACAACCTACGCCAGGCTACGGTGCCACTTTTCACCATTACGCCAGACAGCACACAAAAATTCGCCAAGCCCATACCGCAGCCTTCTAAAAAAGAACGGAAAAGCCGGCGGATGCAGGCTAACAGGAGCCTCCATTTCGACACAAGTCTAAGCCTTGCAGTTATGGATTTAAACACCTTCACAAAAGGATATCGGTTGCCAAAATTTTTCAGATCCAGCTTCAGAAAGCTACATAAAGAACACACAGAAAATCTGGTGGTTGACCTTCGCGGAAATGGTGGTGGCAGCGTAACCAACTCCAACCTGTTAACTAAATACATTATCGATAAACCGTTCAAAATCGCCGATTCTATTTATGCACTTAAAAGAAGAAGCAAGTACAGCAGATACCAGGAAGATCGATTTTCAAATTGGCTATTTCTTTTGCTGATGACACATAAGCAAAAAGATGGGCATTACCACTTCCGCTACTTTGAGCGAAAATCGTTTAAGCCTAAAAAGAAGTATCATTTTGCTGGCCAGGTGTATGTATTGACAGGTGGCAACACATTCTCGGCTTCTACCTTATTTGCACATGTGGTGAAGGAACAGGAGAATGTAACTATTGTTGGCGAAGAAACAGGGGGCGGAGCTTACGGCAACAATGCATGGCTTATTCCAGAAGTGACGTTACCTGTGACGGGCGTGCGTTTTCGACTACCACTGTTCCGGCTAGTAGTAGATACAAGACTCCCGAAGGATGGCCGCGGAATAATGCCTGAAGTAGAATCGGCTCCAACAGTAGCTGATATTAGGCGTAGTGCCGACTTCAAGATGGAAAAAGTGATGGAGCTTATTCGTAGCCGTGAGCAGTTGTCAACTGGGCTGATGAAGAAGTAAAAAGGGATCTGCTTCTTTCCAAAACGGCAACTTTTCTCTTGTTTCATTTAACTGCTCTTTGTCCAGGCTGATCGTGAAAATATCTTCGTCGTCAGCTTTGTGGTAGAAAACGTTTCCCAGCGCATCCGCCACCATGCTGTCGCCTGCATAACGGTGGCTGTGGATATCAGATCCCACCCGGTTTACGCCAATCACATAGCATTGATTTTCTATAGCCCTGGCTTGCAGGAGGGTTTTCCAGGCTAGTCTCCGTTTTTCCGGCCAATTAGCAATATAAACAAGCACGTCATATTCATATCCTTCAGCCTGGGTAAATTGCTGCCGTGCCCAAACAGGAAAGCGTAAGTCATAACAGATCATTAGGTTTATCTTCCATCCATTCACCGATGCAATAAACCGCTCTACACCGGGTGCATAGTGCAAGTCTTCTTCTGCATAGGCAAATAAATGACGCTTATTATAGAACCCGAATTCACCGTTGGGCAACATCCACACAAGGCGGTTAAAATATCTGCCGTCTTCATGAATAATCAAGCTGCCCGTGATTATCACACGCTTTTCCGCCGCCATTTTCTTCATCCAGTTTACCGAAGGGCCGTCCATACTTTCTGCAAGTGCTGCAGCCTTCATGCTAAAGCCCGTCGTGAACATTTCAGGCAAGACTATTAATTGTGTCGGCTGTGCAATGGAAGCGATCTTCTTGCTTAGCATTTCAAGATTAGCTCCTTTATCTTCCCACTTAATGTCTGTCTGGATCAGCGTTACAGTAAGAGACGGCATGGTGCAATTTAGGCGAACATGCGCACTAATATCAATGCTGTGAGAGGAGATAGTTCTCCAGGGCGTTTACCGCCTGCGTTTTTAATTGGGAATTCAATGGCTGTTGTTCTACCCAGCTGTCATGTTCACGTTTGATGCCGAACCGGGGAAGCTGATGATTGCCGGCATGTGGTAGAAAAAGGTATTGCTCTTCATCGAAAATAACTTCATATACACTGGTTGTGTTATCTACATTGATCGTGGCGGTGAATAGAGCTTCCATTTTTTCTCCTTTTCTAAAATACTGCAAGAATGTTACCACGTGCTGCCTCACTTATAAAGCAGCCCGCACCCTTCGTAAACAGTTTTGTTATAAATGAGTCTTACCCTGTTTTCATAAACATTATCGCTCATTCCGTCACTGCAAAAGCTTGGATAAATAAGCACCTTAAGCGAGTCTATTGTATTAGATAGATTGTACACTAATGTATCTGCAGCAGCAACCACAACGGGGCTGAAGACAACTGGCCTGCCCCAGTCGGCCAGGTGAAACTTAACAGCTTTTTCTTCGTCAATCTCTATGCTCCAAAAGGGTTCTGTTCCGATGCCAAAAAACTCAAGTCCATCTTTTTTTTTGTTTTTCCACGCGTTCACTTCAGCTGCTGATGGTTTTTTTGTCAACGGATAACTTCTGTCGGACAGTATATACATCAAGGTGTCGCCTTTCCACGTATAGCGTCCTATCGCATTATGCTCCTTAAACAGCCAGATCACACCATTCTCGGGCTTCCAGCTACCTCTAACAACACCTGTCGTGTTGCCATCAACTACCTCTTCCCGCTTGAAAGTCCTATCCGAATAAAAAGCTACGGTATGCTGATTTGAGGTACAGCTACGGCAGGGAAGGCTACCTTGGTATATCCCTTCGGGATGGCGCGTGTTGTCAGGTACTTTGGAAGTGTTGCTATCTGCATAAGCCGCAATCGTATCGATGTGATAGTTGGTTGATAAAGAATCATTTTTTCGTATGTCGACCACAACAGAATCGTTGGTGCAACCACACAGCAGAAGAAAAACTGCACATGCATAGGCTCTATACATAAATTATAGGTAAATGCTCCAATTGATGTGCAGCTTGTTGATAAACTTTCTTCCCTCTGCGCCGGAATTTACCATGCTGGCAATGCTGCTTTTTCGTTTCAATTCAGGAGGTTTTTGATGTTATCTACCACACGCATGGAAGCATTAGGTGCCGGTATCGTCATTTCAAAATTTACTATCCAAAATACCTCAAAATACTTGTGGTTTTTTACAAATTTCTTTTCGTTACAGCATGT
>DASQNW010000240.1:0-4295 GCA_035644775.1 Chitinophagaceae bacterium
GCGCACCCTTCTGTTTTTCTGATCTGCAGATAAGATCGGATTTCTCCTCACAGAGTTTATTTTTCGATCATATTCCCTGTTGATGCGGTCTATTTCTGCCTCGCGGCTGGTTGACGTTTCAGAACTACGGCTACCGGATTCACCGTTAACTCTTCGTTCTTCTCTCGATTCACCATTTATTACTCGTTTTGCCTCATCTATTTTTCGCGATTGTGCGTATGTTGTTGTGAAGGCAACTACGGTGATCAATAAGGTAAGTAAATGTTTCATAGTCCAGTTTTTTGTAAAGTATGTACATATAAAGATGTGCCAAAGGGAAGATCGTTTAAAAACGCTTTGTTAAAGGGCAGCTCCTTTTTTGATTTTAATGCTTTACTCTTATCATCACTCGGTACCTTGCATTCCTTTATCAAAAGCTTAGTAAATTCATCGATAAAATTGAAGTTTGGATGCCTGTTTTTGACCCGAGGCTCCAGATCCATCAGCACACTCATGCAGAAACTTGCCGTATTTATTTCTTTTGCAATTCTTCAACTTTGCGCAATTCAAGTAGCGGCACAAACATCCCTGCTTACAGGAAGAGTTACTTCGGGTGGTAAGCCCATTGATAAAGCGACGGTGGATGTGGTGGGTACCCGGATGAAGAGCGTCTCCGATAGCAGCGGTTATTTCCAAATATCGCAGCTTTCAACCGGCTCTTACAACGTTCGGATTTCGGTTATAGGCTATGCTCCGGTTACACGTACAATAAAGATTCAGGAAGATAGCAACATCAATACTGAGTTTGAACTTGAGCCGGTTTCCGGAAATCTTGATGAAGTAGTGGTGACAGGTACATTGAAGGCGGTGAAGCGCATTGAAAGTCCTGTTCCGGTAGAAGTGTATTCACCTGCATTCTTTAAGAAGAACCCCAGCCCAAATATATTTGATGCCCTTCAAAACATCAATGGCATCCGTCCTCAGTTAAACTGTAATGTCTGCAACACCGGCGATATACACATCAATGGTTTGGAAGGGCCTTACACCATGGTTTTAATAGATGGTATGCCGATAGTAAGCAGTCTTTCCACTGTTTACGGTCTTTCGGGAATACCCAACTCGCTGGTAGAAAGGATTGAAATAGTCAAGGGCCCCGCATCCTCCTTGTATGGATCTGAAGCTGTAGGCGGATTAATAAACATCATCACAAAGCAGCCTCAAAATGCAGAAATCTTTTCTGCAAACGTATTTACCACTTCATGGCTCGAGCACAATGTAGACCTGGGCGTAAAGTTCAAAGCGGGAAGAACAGCTTCAGTGCTGACAGGTGTGAACTACTACAAGTATGGCAATATCAAGGATAACAACAAGGATAAGTTTACGGATGTAACGCTGCAGGATCGTATATCGGTATTTCAGAAATGGAATTTTGAACGCAAAGATTCAAGGCTGCTGAGTATGGGCGTGCGGTATTTTTACGAGGACAGGTGGGGTGGCGATACGCGGTGGAACAAATCGTTCCGGGGCGGCGACAGTATTTATGGTGAAAGTATATACACCGGTCGGTGGGAAATTATCGGGAGCTATCAATTACCGGTGAAAGAAAAACTGTTCCTTTCATTTTCCTATAACGATCACGATCAAAACTCATTTTATGGCGACGTGCCTTACAATGCAAAACAACAGATTTCGTTCGGGCAGCTGACATGGGATAAGAAAACTGCTAATCATGACCTGTTAGCCGGCGCTGCACTGCGGTACACCTACTATGACGATAACACACCTGCAACCGCAAACGATGATCCTGGCAATTTTAAAAATGCTCCGGATAAAAGCTGGCTCCCAGGTGTTTTTCTACAAGATGAGATATCCCTGGCTAAGCAGCATAAGGTGCTGGTGGGAATAAGGTATGATCATCATTCACGGCACGGTGAAATCATTACGCCGAGAGTAGCATATAAATGGAGTATTAACGACAAGAACATCGTCAGGTTGAACGCAGGTACAGGCTTCCGTGTGGTGAATTTGTTTACAGAAGACCACGCGGCGCTAACGGGAGCTAGAACTGTGGTCATCGGTGAAGAGTTGAAACCAGAAAGAAGCTACAACGTAAACCTCAATTACATTAAAAAGATCTATTCAGACAATGGAAGCTTTTTAGGTATTGATGCTTCTGTCTGGTACACCTACTTCAACAACCGAATCATTGCAGATTATGACACGCATCCCGATTTTATTTATTATAACAACCTCAGAGGACATGCGGTAACACGTGGTGTAACGGCAAACGTCGACTACAATCTGTCCAACGGTCTAAAGTTGCTGGCCGGGGGTACCCTGATGAACGTTTTTACAATTAAAGAGGAAGCAGGGCTCAAGCTGAAGCAAAGGCCAGTGCTTACTGAGAACTGTACCGGCACCTGGTCTGCTTCTTATAAAATCCGGCCGCTGAACCTTTTGGTTGATTACACAGGAAATATTTATGGGCCAATGCGGTTGCCACTATTGGGTGATCTGGATCCGCGTAAAGAATATTCCCCCGCTTGGAGCATACAGAACATTCAATTTACATGGAACAAACCTGGTAAAAGCTGGGAAGTGTACGGAGGCGTAAAGAACCTGTTGAACTGGACTCCTGATGAAGGTAATCCCTTCCTTATTGCTCGGAGCCACGATCCTTTTGATAAAGAGGTGGAATATGATTCAGCGGGACAGGTTGTTGCTACTCCCTCTAACCCATATGCGCTAACGTTCGATCCTAATTATGTCTTTGCTCCGAACCAGGGAATGCGGTTGTTTTCCGGAGTAAGAGTAAGTATAAGATAATGCGGCGAAGACTACATGCATATGTTTTTATTTTATTGCTGGCTGTCATAGCCAGCATTGAGGCTTCTGCACAATTAAAGCTTGTTGCATTTGAAAGCCTCGACAGCCTGCAAAAAATGGAAAAGCGTCCAGTTGTGGTATTCGTGCATACGAACTGGTGTGTGTATTGTGGGGCAATGAAAAATTCTACTTTCAAAAAGAAGGATGTGGTGCAAGCACTGAACGATAAGTTTTACTTCGTCAGTCTTGACGCGGAAGACCGCCGCACCGTGCATTTCAATGGTCACGAGTTTATGTTCAAACCAAAAGGCATCAATAGCGGTGTGCACGAACTGGCTGAGCAGCTTGGAACCGTAGATGGGATGCTCGGATACCCGGTCGTTTGCTTCTTAAACCCCAGGTTTGAAATAACCTATCAGCATCCTGGCTACTTGTCGCCAAAAGAGTTCTTAAAGCTACTGAAGCAGATAGCCAATAATAGCTGATTATTTTTCAAACAAACAAAAGCTAGCACCCACCCAGGTTTTGTCCTGGTTGTAGCGAACACCTATCATTTTCCCCTTGCTTAAACGGGCCAGGTTATTTGTCGCGACAGGGCGTGATGCACCTTCTTTCCAAAAGTAAAAAACTCGAATTTCTACTTTCGCCGGTTCATCAGGAGTTGTAATGATGGGTGCATATCGAACCTTCTTTTGAATAATCCAATTCTCCGGATCTTTTATCTGTTCAACTGCCTCTTCCGTTACATCAATAATGACTCCCTGGCCGGCAAACGAAAACAATGGCTTTATTACATAGTTTTCAAGATTTGCAGGTAAAACTTTGACCTCGTTGAGAAACTTTGTTTCAGGTACATGTCTGTGCTGGACCAGTGGTAAACTAAACTTGCTTATTCTGTAAAACCAGTTTGGGTGTGGCACCCAGGTAACATTCAATTCTTCTTGAAAAAGCTTTCCTTTATCCTGAACCCACTGCGGTTGTTGCCGCAGTTCGTCAAATATTACCCGGTTGTAAATTCTTCGGATGGGGATCTTTTTGCCACCGTTCAGGTAGAACAGGTTTTTTTCTTCCTTTATTACTTCGGTCAGGCAAACTGTTTTGATGCCCAAAATTTCTTCTGTTGCATAAAAGTCGACCCTGGTTTTTTGCTGTTCTGGATTTATTTCAAGTAGGACTACATGTTGAGGCGCTTCGTATCCTAAAATCATTTCTTTTAGAAACCTTAGGTATTCTTCTTTGTGGAAACCATTCAGATAGGGAGAAAAATTAGCTGGAACTGAAAAATGTTTGCTGAATATTTCCGGCATAAGAGCATGCCACGCGAAGAGTGTAGGAAAGGCTTGCAGCTCAATGAGCTGTGGCTCAAGTTTGCCATCTTCAACCTCGCATATACCGAAATCAAACGCAATAAATTGGGGGTGTTGGTCTTCGTTGGGTACATAGAACTGAGCCGGAATCGCTCTTTCCGTGTGCTTAAGATAATTGGGTGC
>DASQNW010000241.1:0-31654 GCA_035644775.1 Chitinophagaceae bacterium
GTTATTATAACCCACTTGCAAGCCCAATAGATGTGTTTGAACGGTACAGTGTTGACATAGAGTTTGTGAAGTGGAATGGATCCGACATCAAGCCTGTGCTGGAAGTGATAGGCAATATGGAAGATATAGAAGAGAGCGCCATTAGATTCTTTGCGCAGCAGATGGAAAATAGCACGCGGAAAGCCGCTTAGTTAGTAAAACAAACAAATAAATGCAGTTACGAAAAGCAACAAGGAAAAAAGCAAAAATACGATTGGGCTTATCGACCGTCAGTGGTGGCGGTAAAACATTTTCAGCATTGCTGATTGCCCGTGGCATATGCAAGGACTGGAACAAAGTGGCCATCATAGATTCGGAGAATAATAGCGCAGACTTATACGCTCATCTTGGTGAATTCAATGTGCTGCCGGTAAGTGCCCCCTTTTCACCGGAGAAATATGTTCAGGCTATTAAAGCGTGCGAAAAGGCCGGTATGGAAGTGATCATTATCGACTCCATCAGCCACGAATGGGATGGTAAGGGCGGCTGTTTGGAAATTGTAGAAGCCTTAGGTGGTAAGTACCAGGACTGGGCAAAGGTGACACCGCGGCACCAAACGTTCATCGATGCAATCATCCAAAGTCCCTGTCACTTGATCACCACAGTTCGCAGGAAACAGGACTATGAAATGATTAGAGACAATAGTGGAAAGATTAAGGTTGAAAAAACAGGCTTACGGGAGATCACACGCGAGGGATTTGAATATGAGCTAACGATAAATCTAGAATTGGATAGCAGGCACAACGCCACTGCTTCCAAGGACCGCACAGGACTTTTCATGGGAAAGCCTGCTTTTGTTCCCACAGAAGAAACAGGAGAACTTATTCGACATTGGTGCGAGCAAGGCGAAGAAGCTTTTCAGATTGAACCCGGTAGTGAATGGCACGAAAGAGTGGAGCAGTGCAGCACGCAAAAGGAGTTGGTTGATCTATATCACAGATTCAAAACTGATATTGATGTGAATCCCGTGCTTCAACAATTAATCTCAAACCGAAGAAAAGATATCAATGGAAAAACTCTTAACGCTGCCTGAGCTTTTGCCATCCTTCAACGAAGGACTCGGCAAAAAGCAGATTAATAAGCTGGCAAATCGTTCTGTGGACTCACTGCTCGAAGAGGGAAATGTGTTTCAGGTGGCTGAAGCCATTGCAGCAATGGAAGAATTCGTGAAAGCCGTAAGAAGAGACAGCCGTTTTGTGGATTTCATTCGCGAAGAATTAACGAAGCATAATGGAAGGTTGGAAACCACATCGGGCGCAAGACTTGAACTCTGCGAAGCTGCGGTTTGCTATGACTATTCGCAAGACGGAACATGGCGTATGCTCGAGGAAAACATACAACAGTTGCAGGAACAAAAAAAGCAAAGAGAAGAGGAGCTTCGCATGATCGGAATAGGGAAAATAGCTGTAGACCCCGACACAGGAGAAGTTTTGGAGGGTCCTGCAAAATCTTCAAAGTCAACTTACAGAATCACCTTGGCCCGGTAAACAATGTGCCACCTGATTAACTAATGAATACCCAGATACTTTCAGAGTGCGTTTCTATCGTTAAGGACCTCATGGGTCATGAGCCACTCTTTTTCGACGAAGCGGTGGAGGTGAAAACATCACCTCACACCTACCCTTTTGTGATGTGGGCTGTTTGTGTAAGTCCAAAAGACGAACTATACCTGATGGATGGTGAGCAGCAATGGCATTTATTAGAACCCACTGATAATAACGCTGCTTTAGTAGTGGGCAGCCTCTACCAACGGCTACACCTGATTCGCATTCAATATGCCAAAGCCAGCTAGCAAATTTTAAAACACCGGGATGAATTCTACTTTAAACGAGGTATTGGCTTGCGATATCGAGCGTCAAACAACTAACGCGAGGAAGGCTGAAGGTTTCAAAGAGTCATTAGAATATCAGTTTATTACGCACTTGGTGATGCAACAGTATCATTCCTCGAGTGGCGTGAACTTTCAGCTCTTGTTCAACATGGACCCGCAGGACCGCATCGCAGGATTAATTCAGCAATACGGAAGTAAAAAGATGTTTCAATTGATTTTAATGATGATCAAAGAATCTCTGGGTTCTGCTCCTTTTTCAAACAACCATGAAACAACCGAACACACGCTTAAGCTATGCACTTGTGACTTTGTGATAATCGCAGTAGATGAGGCGTTGGCTATTGAAGATTTCATTATTTTTTTTGAAAGAACAAAGAGCGGGTGCTACGGTGCTTTAAACCAACAGACACATGACGACATTTTCAACAAGTTTGATCATTACCTGCTCGAACGAGCTACAGCGTTCAGAAAATTAGAAGAAAAAACCCTGAAGGCAGCAACAGCTTTGAGTGCGGAGAGAACTTGCTCAGAACCTACACCTATCGGAGCTATTCTACAGCAAGCCAGCTTGATAGAGATGAACAAACGAATGAGTGGCTAGTGTACACCGTGAGTTTCATACTAGTAATTGGGACAATTTAACACCGTTATCTTAATGTGCGGATGCTGATATTCTTAAATGCGACCGGACCATGGTCGCCCTGGAACATCAATGGTCCTTGCTGCTTTTCGTCTTCGAATTTTGCAGACCTTGTCGGACCGTTTACAGGTACATTTTTATGAATCAATACGCCGTTGAGTATTACAGATTCAAACTGTGCGGGTTTTATTTTTTTCCCGTTGTTGTCGAACCGGGGCGCTTTAAAAACCGCTTCCAAATGTTGCCATTCTCCGGGAGGTAAAGAAGCATTCACCATGGGCGGGTGACCCTCAAATCCTTTCTTTCCTTCTGGCCGCGCTTCATCCCAACGTTCATAGATGCCGCCGCAATCGGATGCCTTTGGCTCCTTCACTCCCCAGCTGTCAAATATTTGGATCTCATACCGGCCTTGAAAGTAAATGCCCGAATTAGAACCTTTGGGTACCAGAAAATCTAATGAAAGCTTTATATCACCATATTCGCTTTTAGTAACAATATTCGTCGTTGGCTTGTATAGATCTTTTTCATCGAAGTCGTTGAACAGCACACCGGTTCCAGCTTTCGTGGTAGGCACAATAGCTGTCGGGGAGCTTTCCACATCTGCTACAATCACCCAATTCTTAGTTGGCTGATCGAACGCCTGCAGATTGACCAGCGGCATCTCGCCCTCATTTTTCCTTGACGGAGCACAAGCTGAAAAATAAGAAGCTAGTAAAGAAAAGCAAATTGCGAACCTTCTCAGGTGCAGGAACATTCGGTACATTATTTTGAAGGCTTTACGGATAGCAGATAAGTGGTAATATGCGCTAGATCCTGTCCTTTTAACCCCAACGCAGAAGGTTCTGGCATCAAGCTTTTCTCCTGCTTTTGCCTTGAAGCAATCTTGCTAATTGGGATCACTTCTTTTTTACCACTCATATCCCGGATAACTACTGTTTGTACATTTTCTGCAATGAGGAAGCCAAAGTACGAGTTTCCGTCTTTTGTGTTTATTGTCCACGGCTCATAACCAAATACTATACCTGCACTTGGATTAATGATGGCGTCGAGCAATGCTTCTTTTGCAAGCTTCTTTTGAATTAACGTAAGGTCAGGCCCCAACGTACTTCCTTTTGCATTTACCTGGTGACACGCAGCGCAACTTCTTTTGAACAATGCCTGTCCTTTTGACGGATCTGCATTCATTTTCATGATCTCAGCTATTGACATGCTTCCATCACCAGCCTTTTTGAAATACATAGCACCCTGAATCCGCACATTCTGATCGGGGTTGGTCATAATTGCCTCCTCGATGACAGATTTTAGCTCCTGGTTTAGTTTGTTTTCAGCCATCAGGCCTAACAACATTTTCGCGCCTAAGCTATCGCCAGCCATTGCTTGTGCATTCCATTTTTTTTCATTGAATGGCATGTGTTCATCCAGCACTTTTCCCATTCTTACTTTCATATCAGCAAGTTTGCGTTCATACTCCAGATCTATTCCCGTTTTTTCCCATTCCATAAGAGAATACCAGTCGTTGCTTTGCCGAAATGCAAGCCAGTAGCTGGCTTGTCCTGCTACATCTTTCATCGGTGATTTTGCCAGCGTAGTCATTGTTTGAGCTGCTGCACTAGTGTTCATGAATGCTATGGCGGTGAGTGCCTGGCGCCGCTGTTCAATAGAAAGATTAGCGGCTCGGGCACGCTTCTGTAAACTTTCTAATGCAGATGGGGGATGTAGCCGCCATGCCAGCACGGCGAGCGGCTCGGGCCAACGCTCTGGCTGAAGGCCAGAAGGGTTGAATATTTTTGATGCCTCTTGAAATAATTCATTCTCATGATCGGCAGCCGCTGCACCAAAAGCCTCTGTGTACCAGCGATCCCTGGCGTCAAAAGATTTTAATAGCTCAAGAAGTAATGGCTTCTTTTGTTCAAATGGAATATTCTGCAGAGCAATTAGTACTTCTCTCCGGACAAAAGGTGATGGATCATTCGTGAGACGCTTTGCATAGGGAAGAATGTTTGCTGAAACATTTCTTAAGGCTCGGAAAGCTGTCGTACGAATGGATTCATCTGCATGTGTCAACAACGACTCCACTTCTGCCTTTCCTTTGTCACCAAGTTGCGACAGCAACCATACCGCTCTTGCCTGCACAAATGGATTAGGATTGGATAATAGTTTTTTTGCAGGATTGATCGCGGCTTTACCGCCAGTCTTCAACTTCTGAAGTGCGTTGTATTGAACGTTGACGGCGGGGTTTTGTAGCGCATTAATTTGCCCTTTTATGGAAGAATAATCAATTTTCGGAGTAGCCAACTTTTTGCCCTTAGGAGTGATACGGTAAATTCTGCCATAGCCCTTTGGATCAAGCATCTGGTGTCCACCAACAATAGGATCATACCAATCTGCAACGTATATAGCGCCGTCTGCTCCAATAGTGACATCACTGGGGCGAAACCATTTATTTTCATCGCTATTCTGTGACGTGTCATTCCACACGTAACCTCTATTGTCATCGGGCAACGACGTAATGAAGTTTTCCCTTTTTCCGAGATCAAAACCTGAAGCTTTCGGCTTTGGCCAGTACCCGAACACAACATTTCTGCCGGCATCAGCACTTAACAATAAGCCCCGATACTTCTCACCCAAACCGTCGCCCTCGTTCAACACAATACCTGTGGGTGCACCAGCGCCTGAATTATCACCGGCGGGCATTACTCCAGGATCGTCCTGGTGCCAATGTGCGGTAAATATATCTTGCCAGGGCCGTTGATCGGCCTGCCAATACCTTGTACCATCTGTGCTAAAATAGCCTGCGTTACCTCCTTCCATCAACCAGCTGGTTCTGCACGCCACCACCTGATCATCATTGTCGTTCTGCCACATATCTCCTTTAGAATCGATATAGAGCTCGTAAGCATTTCTGAAATTGTGCCCCATCACTTTCAATCCCGTTCCATCAGGTTTTATGCGCAATGCTACGCCACCAACCCACACCTTTCCATCATCGCTCTTTGTATTCACCTGGTTGTTCTTGTTGTACGGTGAGCCTCCCGTGTATATACTACCTGCACGCAGAGTCCAGCCACTCTTGTCGGTTACCACATGTGGACCTGCGTTACCTGCTTTGAAATACAGATTACCATCAGGTCCGCCAATAACTGCATGCAACGAGTGATCGTGGTCTTTGCCGCCAAAGCCTGTCAGGAAAATCTCTTTCTTGTCGGGCTTATCATCGCCATTCTCATCGGTGTATACGATCAGGTGCGGTGAACAGGAAACGTATACCTTGTTTCCGATCACGCCAATCCCTAGTGGCGCTACGAGATCTTTATCCTGAACAAAAACAGTAGACTTGTCGGCCTTACCATCATCGTCAACATCTTCAAGAATCATCACTCTGTCGCCCTCTGTATTGTGGAGAAAGGCGGTTGAATCGTTGTTGTAGTTGCGATAGTTCACTGCTTCGGTGATCCATATTCTACCTTTTGCATCAACATCCATATTGGTAGGATTGTAAAACATGGGCGACTCTGCCCACAGTGTTGCTTCTAAATCGTCAGGTAAAATCAGCAATGCTTTTTCCTGCGCAGGCTCTTTTTTATGCCAGCCTACAATGGCCAACAATAACACAGAGCAAAACACTAACTTTTTCATAATCGCAAATAAAAGGGCTTAGGTGTAATGAAATGTTTTTTTAAGGAACTGCAGGTTGTGCTTGTAGCTTTCTACGATGTCTGCGTCTTTTGGTGATGACCACTCAATCTGCATCCATCCATCGCCTCGATAGTTTATTTCTGCAAGCGCGTCAGAGATCTTTTGCCAATCGAGGGTTCCTTTGCCAAGAAGATGTCCATTTTCCTTCATGTGTATCTCGCAGATTGCATCTTTTCCAAGCCACTTTATTTCTTTAATCACATCGTAGCCTGCGTCAGTTGCATTTCGAAAGTCGTAGTACACTTTTACGTTTTTAGATCCTACACGTTCTATGATGTCCATATGTTCTTCTGCACTTAAGTAGGATTCAATCCCGAGAATGACACCTGATTTTTCCGCCTTAGGTGCTACCTGCTTGAGACGACGAACCACTTCTGCTTTACCGGCATCATCATTTCTCAAATCGTTTTTTGCAAAAAAGGCCAGCAACACCACGGTCACGTCAAGTGCCCTTGCTACATCAATGCTGTCCCATACCCATTGCTCTGTGCGGGGATCTGATTTATACGGCACATTATTCAGCTCGCCGATGGCGAGGCTCGCCAGCTTCACATTCCATTTTTTAGAGGCCTTCAAGTATGCTTGCTGAATTGCTGGTCGCCGCAAATGCAGGTTGTTTTCTTCGCTTCCAAGGTTTACCTGTATTCCATCAAGGCCAATGCGTTTTGCGAGTTCAATTGCTGCAACATCTGCCGATTTTCCTATTGACCAATCACAAGCACCAATTAGCATCTTCTTCTTCCGCTCAGAAAAAGAACTGGACAACAGCCCCGTGTTGAGCAATGCAGCCATGACTGCCGAATGCTTCAGTAGATCTCTTCGTGTGATCATAAATGGTAGTGTGCCGGAGCAAATTCGCTATACTCTCAGCTTTAGTTTTTGAGTTAAGTATTTGTGGTTTATAACAGCCGTTTGATAAGGACTGACCGAAATATTTGGAACATAATCTAGCTCTACCAACGCCCAGCCATTAAAATTAACTCTTTTCAACGCACTGAATACAGCAGGGATATCTACCTGCCCTTCGCCTAAAGGAAGAAATTTGTAAGAGCCGCTTTTGTCCGGAGTATCCGGCGAGGGACTCTTTACATCCTTTATATGGAGACACTTAATTCTGTTTCTGTAGTTGTCAATGAATTTAACCGAGTCTCCACCACCTGCGGCATAATGACCAATGTCGAGCAGCACCTTCACGTATTTCTCATCGGCATGTTCTAGAATCAGATCCACTTCTTCCGGAGTTTCTCCCAGTTGTTCCATGTGATTATGGTAAGTAAGAGTCACTCCTATTGCAGACGTTCTTCTACCCAGTTCTGTAATTAGCTTAGCATAGGTGATCAACTGTTCCCTTGTTGGTGGCTGCCCATCTTTGGGCCGTGAGTTGTTGGTGACCATTGCGTAGTTGCCACCTATAGCTTTCAGAAATTTTGCCTGCTGCATCAGCTCTTTTAATACAGCTTCGTCATCTCCCGTATTGATGTCTGCATTACCTAAAGAATACATCGCCATCTTCACCTTGTATCTCTTCAATATTTTTTGAAATTCAACTGGTTTGTCTTTGTATGTGTTCATCAGGTAGTTTCTCAGCTGAATCCATTTGTACCCAAGTGAAGTAACATCCTCCAGGAACTTAATATGATCTTCACCCCAGGTGATGGCCGCATAACCCAGCTTAACATTGCTGCTAGCAGCCAGGTTGTGTAACATCATGGCAAATGAATTCTTCGAAACAACTGTTGCAGCCCCTGCTAACGAAGTCCGCGTGATAAACTCTCTTCTTGTGTGCTTTTGCATAAAAAGGAAATTTACTGTATTTACTGTGATACTCTCAAGCTAGGCAGAATATGGGTAAAAAGGTATCTGACAATCGGCAAATGATCATGTAAGCTGAAAAACGGCTGGTGACATTTTTCTATTACACAAATGGATGATCAGCAGGGCCGTGAGGTAGGCTAAAGAGCCATAAATAAACAATGGTGCAGGACCAAATTTTTGATAGACAATACCACTTAAAGCAGAAATAATTACACCTCCTACAGCACCGATGGTGCCGCCAATGCCCACTACAGAAGCTACCGCCTGTTTGGGAAACGTATCAGATACCAACGTAAAGAGATTAGCCGAGAAGCCTGCGTGCGCAGCGGTAGCGAGCCCAATAATAGGTATAGCCACCCACATGTTTGCGTTAACTGATGCAAAATATGCAGGAGTAGCACACAGTGCGCAAATGAAGAAAGTGGTCTTGCGAGCACGGTTTAAACTCCAGCCGTTCTTTAGCAAATTAGATGAGAGCCATCCGCCACCTACACTGCCAAATGCAGATATCACGTAAATAACAATCATCGGCACCACCATTGCCTTGAGGTCAATACCGTGCTCTTCCTTAAAAAAGGTGGGCAGCCATATCAGGTAAAGAAACCAGGCAGGATCTGTGAAAAACTTACCTAACGCAAAAGCCCAGGTTTGGCGAAGGCGGAAAAGCTTTGGCCACGATATCTTCACGGGTGCTTCTGCAGGATCGGCATGAATAAAAGCAAGTTCAGCACCATTCACCTTAGGATGCTCTTCCGGTTTTTGGTACATTCTCCACCAAAAAGCCACCCAAACCAGTCCTAGCAAACCCGCAGTCAGAAAGGCGATTTTCCATGAAAAGTTGATCATGAAAAAAGCCATAAAAAATGGAGCAAGAATGATCCCTACATTCGATCCGGTGTTAAAAATGCCCGTGGCTAATGAACGCTCTTTTTTTGGAAACCATTCAGCCACTGTTTTGATTGACGCGGGGAAATTACCGGCTTCTCCAATTCCTAGAATAAACCTCGTAATACTCAAACCTGCAAACGAGCTGACTATGGCCTGACCCATACCTCCGATACTCCATGTGACAATGGCTATTGAAAATCCTTTACGGGTACCTATCCTGTCGAGAAAATTTCCCATCAGCAGGAACCCGATCATAAACGCCACTTTGAACGAAGCATCGAGATAGCCGTATAAGGTCTTGTTCAATTTTCCATCAGCTCCCATCAACCCTGTGTCGCGAAGAAATCCCTCATCAACAACTGCGTGCGAAAGTGCTTGCCTGTCGATGTAGTGAATGACAACAGAAAAGAAAAGAAGTGCGCATATCCGCCAGCGATAGCTTGTTGGCTTTTGGATAGTTGTTGCTTTAGAGCCTTCAAAAACAGCTTGTGTAGACGACATTAGTAGGCTCGCAATTTTGCAGAAGTTAATGGAGTCACGGGCTCCCCATCAGGTATGCGACCCTGATACTCCGGCATAGATACGTTTGGCAGATGCGGTAACACATATTGTGCAAACAGCCTGCATTCTTCAAGGTGAGGGTAACCTGAGAGGATAAAGGAACGAAAGCCCATATTCATGTAGCGGTTGATCTTTTCGAGCACTTGCTCCGGATTGCCCACGATGGCAGCTCCACAACCCGACCTTGCCCTGCCGATTCCCGTCCACAGCATTGGTTCAATAAAATCATCTTTATCTGCAAGTTTTTCGCGGTTTTCATCCTGCCTCAGCACACCGAGCGACTTTGAATCAACACTCCTGTGTTTGAGTTCAGCCGCAGTTGTTGCATCAAATCTCGACATCAGTTTTTTGGTGTATTCGCGGGCTTCTTGCTCCGTTTCGCGGACTACAATATGGATGCGTAACCCAAAGTCCAGCGTCCGCCCGTGTTTAGCTGCCCTTTCGCTCATATCGTGCATTGTAGCAGCAAGGTCATTCTCCGGCTCAGGCCACATCAGGAAAACATCGCAATAGTGTGCACATAATTC
Source organism: Chitinophagaceae bacterium (assembly GCA_035644775.1). Taxonomy (GTDB): domain Bacteria; phylum Bacteroidota; class Bacteroidia; order Chitinophagales; family Chitinophagaceae; genus Flavisolibacter. Next base: position 9,998 of record DASQNW010000241.1, read on the forward strand.
TCTTGCTCCATCTGAAATGCCACCGAAGTATAACAAGGGGCCTCCATTTTGCTGGTATGGCTTCGATGGAGCCGCTGGCATATCAAATTGATAGAAATCGCCGTTGAATTGGATGCGGTCTTGTGTCCAGGCCTGCTTCAAAATTTCGATTACTTCCTCACTCCTTTTATATCGCACTTCATTAGACTCTTTGAGTCCAGGAAGATCTGAATTGATAATGTTTATGGTAAGCCGGCCTTTTAAAATATGGTCTAAAGTAGCAATCGTTCGGGCCAGCATTGGAGGGTGCACTTCACCACAGCGAACAGCAGCCAAAAGATTCATCTGTGTTATCTGTGGCGCGATAGCTGCCGCAAAGGTCAATGTATCCTGGCCTACGATGTAAGAGGATGGCAACAGAATATTTTTATAACCAAGCCTGTCAGCGGCCTTCACAATGTTACTGCAGTGTTCAAAAGAACTGCGACGCTGTTCGTCTACGTATCCAAGGTATTCAGTATCGTCACCACACAAGGCACTGAACCAAGCTACTTCGGCAACTCTTTCTTTTGTTCGAATGATGGGCTGTTGCGGGAATGCGGTCTCCATTAAGGCTGTTTAGTAGGTTTTGATAAACATAGCCATTTTCTTTCAATCTAATTATGAGCGAAACTTTGGGAATGTTGTACTACTCCGGCCGTGTGTGGCTTCTATTAGTGAGAGTGTACCGGGCGGTCTTTTAAAAGATCACAATTCATTTTGCATACTGAAGGCACCACCTAGCCTGGGATCTGGTGAATACTTCCATCATGAATTGGAGCTGTGAACATTTACGATTGTTGCTTGGCCTTTCGCCAGGCAATTAAGCTGAATACCTGGCTCCAGCTAACCTCACTTTAAATGGAATTGGCGGAAAAGAAGATTTACAGGTGATGGGGCGGTAATGAAAAATAGTCTATCGAATGACTAGTACAACCTAGCTATTTTTACCGCATGTTGAGCGACCCTGTTTCCACAGGGTCTTTTTAATAGACATGCTGGTGGAGGATTGATTAATTTCATCTTTTCAACAAAAAAATGAAACACGCTTTCATATCGATACTCTTTCTCATTCTGGCGAACAGCTGTACCCTGGAGCGAAAAGAAAAAATGCTTCAGCAAAAAGAAGCAGCGCTGATTGAAAAGGAGCAATCATTAAACCTTAAAGAACGTGAGTTGCAATTGCTGGAAGAGGATTTAAGAGCTCGTGAAAATAAGGTAGACAGCAGTGCTCATACCGATAGTGCTGTAAGTGTGAACACAGACATTGTCGGTTCCTGGACAGCCAAGATGGTGTGTTCTGAAACCACGTGCCCCGGATCAGCAGTTGGGGATACAAAAACAGAGCAATGGGATATTTCATATCAAAACAACCGTGTCATTGCAAAAGCTGTTTCGAGTGACAAAATGATCCGGCTGTACACCGGCAGCTATAATGGTAACGTGCTGGAACTAACTGAAGAACCGAACGGTAATACCACGCAGAGGGCTATGAGTATGTTGGTAAGACTTCGCATCACCGATAAAAAAACACTCGAAGGTCAGCGTGAGATTATTCGTGAAGGAGATTGCAAGATTATTTACTCAGTACAATTGACGAAGCAATAGATCACAGGATCAATCGGGGGAATGTGTTATGATTTTAATAAGCGACCTTAATTTCACCTTGCCACTTACCAATCCGGTCATTATTTTTTCCCTGGTTCTTTTCATTATTCTTTTCGCCCCCATATTGTTCAATAGAATAAAGGTGCCTCACATCATTGGCCTTATCATAGCAGGAGTGCTGGTGGGACCAAATGGATTTAATCTGTTGTTAAGAGATAGCAGCATCGTCTTGTTTGGTACCGTGGGCCTGCTCTACATCATGTTTACAGCGGGCCTTGAAATAGACATTGATGAATTTAAAAAGAACAGAGTGAAGAGCCTTGTGTTCGGCTTGTTCACGTTCACGTTTCCCATTGTCATCGGTAGTTTCGCTGCTTTCTATTTGTTGAATTTCAACATGCCTTCCTCTATCCTCCTAGGCAGTATGCTTTCTTCTCACACCTTATTGGCCTATCCTATAGCAAGTAAGTACGGCATTACACGGATTCGATCTGTTACACTATCTATAGGTGGCACCATTATTACCGATATCATTGCCCTTTTAGTGCTCGCTGCTGTTGTGGGAATGACCAGAGGAGAAATCGGAAGTGCTTTCTGGATACGACTTACGTTGTCGTCATTAATCTTCGGCATCGTCATTTTTTTTGTTTTCCCTGCCATTGCACGATGGTTTTTTAAAAAATTTGACGAAAACATTTCGCAATACATATTCGTGCTGGCAATGGTGTTTCTTGGGTCTTTCCTTGCAGAAGTAGCCGGACTTGAAGCTATAATTGGAGCCTTTTTATCTGGTCTTGCGCTCAACCGATTTATACCGCATTCTTCTGTTTTGATGAACCGTATTGAGTTCGTAGGTAATGCATTCTTCATTCCGTTCTTTCTGATTAGCGTGGGAATGCTGGTAGACTTTAGTGTGATATTCAAGGGGCTCGGCACATTGAAAGTAGCCGGCTTGATGATTTTTCTGGCGATAGTGACTAAATACCTGGCAGCCTGGATTACACAGAAGACCTTTCGTCTTAACAAAGATGAACGGCAGATGATTTTTGGCTTGAGTGTAGCAAGAGTTGGAGCAACGCTGGCTGTAGTTCTTGTTGGGTACAATCTTGTCATTGGTGAAACTCCCACGGGCGATCCTATCCGCCTGTTAAATGAGGATGTATTGAACGGAGCCATCCTGATGATACTTGTAACATGCACAGTTAGCTCTTTTATGGTAGAAAAGGCATCGCAAAAACTTGCTCTTAAGGAAGAGAATAAATCGTCAGAAGAGGACATGCCGGATAAAATCCTCATTTCCTTAGCATATCCGGACACGGTGGCAGAACTCACAGACCTTGGTTTGATGCTAAAGCCAAAAGGCAGTCACATACCAGTATTCGGCTTGCACATAGTGAGTGAGGAAAGAGCAAACGGCCAGGATCAGATCATTGGGAAAAAGATGCTCGACAAGGCCATCTCCCGTGCTGCAGCGACAGAAAACACAATAATTCCGCTCTCTCGTATTGACATGAACATCAGTAATGGGATAGTATTTACGATAAAAGAACAGAACGTAACTGATGTACTGATTGGGCTCCACCATAATGCTGACCAAAGGGATTTTCTTGGTCCAGTGGCAGAACGGATTTTGAAAAGAACTTTTGAGACAATTTATATTTATAAACCTGTACAGCCACTCAACACTTTGAAAAGGATGGTTGTGGCTGTTCCGCCCAAAGCTGAATTAGAACCCGGCTTTTCCCACTGGTTTAAAAAACTATCCACCATAGCTAAAGAAGCAGGCATCTCAATTGTGTTTTATGCAAGCACCGAAACTATTAGAGAGCTAAAAGATCAGTTTAGGCTTGGAACCAATCCTGTAAAAACAGATTTCCGGCAGTTTGCCAACTGGGAAGATTTCCTGGTTTTTTCGGGCGAGCTCAAATCAAATGATTTGTTTGTTATTGTTGCCTCGAGAAAAAACCACGTCTCACACAATGCACATCTCGACAAGCTGCCCTATTATTTGTCTAACTATTTTGGTAACAATAGTTTCATGCTTCTTTATCCAAAACAGGTAGAGCATGGCGTTAACATGGAAGACATAGACCACGTAGACAGCACCTTAATTGAAACCATTACAGAAAAAGTAGGATCTGTTGGAAAAGCAGGTGGCGTTTTCAAGAAGCTGTTCGGGAAGAATAAATGACCACTTCTGACTACAGAAATTAATAGTGCTTCAACAGCAGCTTACCTCAACACTTGCTACAATGCGGCAAAGGCTTTACCTCTTTAGCTTTTCTATTAGGAAAGAACTTCGCTAATTCTAAAGAAAATCGGTAGGAAATATTATCCAAATTGTGAAGAATTTATTTATGCTTTCAAAACAGACTTTCTGGTCGGAAGAACCTGCATAAGCTTGTCCAGATACACCGACTCAGCATCATTACATTGTCTGAACGAAAAAGCAATGCTACCGGCAGTCTCAAGAATAATCGACTTTAGTTTTGCAGAAAAATCATTCGACCGTGCTCTTGCAAACTCCTCAAACACGGTGAAGCAATCGCCTGCAGAACGTGATTCTTCACGCAGCCAGTCGAATACGGAAATGATCTGTAGTGCTTTATCCGTTCCAAATTCGTCAACGCTGTCTTCAAGTTCAGTCCACCGAGATGCAACTATCGCTTTTACAGCTTCCACTTCTCTTGCTGTTATGTTATGGTCTGCGGCTGCAACGGCGTAAAAGAGAAATCCGCACTTCTCGTAGAGTTCTGAACAGAAGCTTGCCGAAAGAAGATCTTTTTCTTCTTCAGGGGTGATGGAAACTGCGTCTGCCGGGATAGCAAGCAAGGGAACCTTAGCACAATAAGCCATGCTCTTGGTGCGACTTCTACTGACAATCTCTTCAAAGAAAGTTCGTTTATGGGTGACCATCGCCAGTAAATCGACGTTGTTGCTGCAGATGTATTCCTGCATGGCCTCATTCATGCCGCTTCCTGTCACGTGTTCAGCTTTTACATCCGTGTGCTGGTATTTTTTTTCCAATACCTCTTCTATCCTCTTCAGTTTTCTCGAATGATCTACAAATTCAACAGCTTCTTCAGACTCGTTGGTATAAACTGTCACGCTTGTGCTGCATTCAAATGCAGAAGCAATGGAGAAAACTGAATCAAGCACGTTCAGTTCTTCTCCTGTGCTGGCCAATGCCAACGCAATGCTCCTGGGAGTTTGAACCTTAGTATCAGCGGGTACCAACAGTACAGGAATCCTACTTTGCGTAAACGCAGCAACTGCTTTACTTCCGAAGAGTTTCCTCCGAAGCCCTGTTCTTCCCAAAGAACCCATAATTATAAGTGAAGCGCTGTAGTTATCTGCTGCTTGCATCACCGACTCAACAACAGCACCATTGTATAAGCAAGTCTTTATTTCAAACATGTCTTTCCTGCGGATATCGAATTTGCGCCTATGAAGTTCTTTGTCTGCATTGTTGATGATCATCTGATTGTACTCACCAATTAGAGCTTTCTTGTCAGCAAAGCGGTACTCGAAAAGCTCAGTCGCATGTATCAACATGACTTCTGCTTTCATTCCTTTTGCAAGCATAACTGCATAGTCGAGGGCGTGATCGGCACTCGCTGAGAAATCGGTTGGTACAATAAACTTTTTCATGTATTTCTTGTGTTTCGACAAATGTCTGTCGCAACGCTATTGAAAATCATGATCGCAATCACTATTTATCCTGATCCTGTGTTGGCTTTTTAGTGACTTCAACGAAGCATCTTCTGCTGACATCCTGCTGCTACATGCTATTGACAGAGAGGAGCTTAACAGCTGCCGCTGCTCACAACAGTCTTCATGAATTGCAATGGCCACTGCCTTTTTTTATTGCTCTCGAACAACATTGCTGTAACGAACCTTGCACAAAGTCGATGGCACCAATAATAACAGTCAAGAATGTTCCTAACCTAAGTCATGGTAGTGTGTTCTTTTGGAATGTATTTTGCCGCCCAATGTAGTTGGTCATCCAATTCAATCATTATGAAAAAAATATTGCTTGCTTTTGACGGAAGTCATTTTTCAGAAGGTGCTTTCAATTTTGCACGGCAGCTGAACGATTTACATAGGGTTTTGCTGACCGGGATCTTTATTCCGCAGATAAGCTATGCCAACTTGTGGAGCTATGCTGATGGGATGGTGGGCCCTGCTTATGTGCCCATTCTGGAAAAAGATGACACGGAGGTTGTGAACAAGAACATCGAACGTTTTGAAGCTGTTTGCCGGGAACAAAACATTCCATACACGGTGCATAAAGACATGTTTGACTTTGCTTTACCAGAATTAAGAAGAGAAACAAGGTTCGCCGATCTACTGATCATCGGTAGTGACAACTTTTACGAAAACATAGCAGGGCCAAACGATTATATGAAAGATGCGCTGCAAAATGCAGAATGCCCTGTGATTGTAGTTCCTGAAACTTATTTGTTTCCGCAAGTGAACGTGCTGGCATATGATGGCAGTGAAGCATCTGTTTACGCAATCAAGCAATTTGCTTATTTGCTTCCTGAATTGTGCAACCAGGAGACAGTGCTGGTATACTCTTCCTCTGATTATGATGAATTACCAAATCAGGAGCGCATTGAAGAACTGGTAAAACAGCACTTTATGGACGTAACACTTTTGAAGCTCGATATGGATCCGCATAAAGACTTCAGCAAGTGGATCAACAACCATACGAACGCGATACTGGTTAGTGGTTCTTATGGACGCTCCACTATTTCGCAGTTATTTAAAAAGAGTTTCGTTGATAACATAATCACCACTCAAAAGTTACCCGTGTTTATTGCTCACAAATAATCTAAACCAGGTTCAAAAAAAAGAATTAAAATATTATTGCTGCTTGGACGGACTTCAATTTTCGAAGAGCACACTTGACTACGCACTTTATTTCACCAAACATACACAGGCACACCTCGTTGGCGTTTTCCTCGACGACTTCACCTAAAACAGCTATTCCTTTGCCGACATTGCGGACGAAGGTGGCGCCTGTCAGAAGAACGCATGCAGCAGCTGTTAAAGGGGCTGTCCACCAAACTTGATGGCAATGTGTGCTAACACTAATGAAGTAAGGTGGAATACGAATATTACAGTTTTACACGAGCCGCAGAACATAAGATAAAAAGGTCGATTTTTGCAGACCGAAAACCAAATTTCTTCCTGTGCAAGTAGTAACCATTACGTTCAATCCAACCATCGATAAGAGCACTTCCATTGATGCACTGTTTCCCGAAAAAAAATTGCGGTGTGCTCAACCCAAGTTTGAACCCGGCGGCGGTGGAATCAATGTTTCGAGAGCCATAAAAAAACTGGGTGGTGATTCGTTGACCATCTATCCTGCAGGCGGACACACAGGAAACTTCCTAAACATACTACTGAAAGAAGAAGGGATCAATACCAAAGTTGTAGAGACATCAAGCTTTACACGAGAAAACCTGATCGTGCTGGACAAATCGCTCAATCATCAATATAGATTTGGAATGCCAGGTCCTATGCTGCAGGAGTCTGAATGGAAAGCCTGCCTTCATGAACTCGAGGCGTTGACCAATGTTTCGTATATCGTTGCCAGCGGCAGCCTGCCTCCCGGTGTTCCGGATGATGTGTTCGGAAGAATTGCTGCTATAGCAAAGGACAAAAATGCGCGGTTTATTGCCGATACCTCCGGCACTGCATTAAAAAAAGCAGTAGAAGAAGGTGTTTACCTGTTGAAGCCCAATCTGACGGAGCTAACCTCTCTGGTTAACAAAGAAGACGTTAGTATTGAAGAAGTGGAACAGTATGGAATGGAACTTATAGAGCACGGGAAAAGCAGCATTGTTGTTGTTTCGCTGGGCAGCTCCGGCGCGATGATGATCACAAAAAACAAATCCGTGCAATTTGTTCCACCGGTTGTAAGGCGACAAAGCACCGTTGGCGCCGGTGATAGCATGGTCGCAGGGATAGTTCATAGCCTGGTCAATAACAAAACCGTAGAAGAAGCTGTAAGGTATGGAGTAGCTTCCGGTACGGCGGCCACTCTAAACCCTGGTACAGAACTGTGCAGGCTTGAAGATGCGGAACGTTTGTACAAGTGCATTAAAGTGGTTGCGTGATGTAAGAGCATTGGAAGTAAATGCAGAATCCGCCATAATATAAAAACAGTTTCTCACTCAAATCTGCAATTTAGAAAGTGCAGACTGCCTCCTGATCATGATCAGTTTTCCTGAAACCATAGTCATCAACCTGATGATCATGTAGCATTTAACTTTGATGTAAAGCTTCACATGTTTAGGCTCCTTTCAATACTGTTCATCATCACTCTTGTATGTTGTAGGTGTGCATCCTCTTCTGTTACTACCACGTGGAAAGATCCAAATGCAGCTCGTCTTCTTTACAACAAGATATTAGTGGTTGCGGTGATACAGGATACCAACATTTCGTTTAGGAAAAGTATGGAAGATCATCTTGTTGAAGATCTGAAGCAACTTGGGTATAGGTCAGTTTCGGCAATGCAGGAGTTTGGGCCAAACGGACTTGTAAATGTGGAACAGGAAGCCACTTATGTAAAGCTGTGTGGCAGGGGTATTGATGCTGTGCTTACGATAGCATTGTTAGACAAGAAAAAGGAGTCGAATTCAGTCAAGACCAGCGACAGATATAGCTCCAGCATTGAATACTATAACAGGGTTTGGAACTATCGGAACATTGCAGCCAACCTCATGGACTCCAGCGCCAACACTATTGGAAACAAACGTTTCTTTTGGGAGACAATGCTGTTTGATCTTTCTACTCTTTCCCCGGTGTACCTGGTTAAAACCCGCTCCTTTCCTCCCCCATTCTCAGATGCAATCGCACACGACTACGGCAGGTTAATTGTTGGGAGCATGCTTAGGAAAAAAGTTGTGAAGGCACAGCCGGTTTCGTCCAATACACTGCAGGCATTCTGATCAGTAAAAAAAGACTGGCCTCCTCAGTTTGTCACCTTTAGAATTCCTTTCATCACCAAATAATGACCTGGATAGGTGCACACGTACGTGTAATTTCCAGGTTTAGCCGGTGCAGTAAAATAAATAGTTTCCGCAGAAGAGGGTTGCAATAGTTTAGTGTAGAACAACACCATCCCGGTTTCAGGCACGTATTCTTTCGCCGGACCTTTCAACCCCATGTTCAATGCCATTCTACCTACTTCTTCGCCCTTACCAGGCATCACCACCACAAGATTGTGTTGCATATCATCGGTGTTGGTGAAAGTAAGTTTAACCCTGCTTCCGGCTTTTACTACAATTTCTGAAATGTCGAATTTCAAACCGGGCTTTGTTCCTACAACAATCGATTTGTCCGGGCCTTTTGTCCAACTCGCTGGCATTTTTGTTTGTCGTTTTGCCGTTGCCTCACGAGTATTAGGTTTGGTCGCAGCAGCAGTTGTTGTTGTTGTCGGCTGTGCTGATGCTTTGGCTGAGTGTAAGGGATGCACGCTTTTATGTACAGCAATCTTTTCTCCGTCAGGCAGCTGGTTCAATGTATAATAGGCAACGCTGTGCAAGAGTGGCAATTTTGAAGCAGCATGTATATCGCCAAGCTTTATTTCGTGAATGTAGCCTTCGCGTAAGCTGTCCAGCACCAGCCGTACTTTAAGCTTATCGTCAGACAAAACCACCGCACGTACAGGACAGTTCCTCTCATTAATTACAGGACTACCATATTGCCTGTGGTACTTATAAATGAAACTCGTAACCTCGTAAGCACTCAGTTTTTTTGCAGTGGTGGCATCGACCGGCATGGTGAATTCTAATTCAAATCCGTCTGGCTTTGCAGTAATCGCTTTCATTTCAAAGGGAATTTTACCTGACCACGACAATTTTTGTAACCCATACATATCCTGTCCTGTAGAAGCCCAACCGCGGCTGGTCATTCCCACATACATAGCACCATCATTGCCCCAGTCCATCCGAAAAACTCCTGAACTAAAGCCCTCACGAAAAGGGAAACAGGCGCCTTGGTACTGACCTTTTATTTTTTCAACAGAGGCACGCATGATCTTGCTCTGCGACTGGTCGCCTACAAACAACTGACCTTCGTAGGGACCTATGTTAGCCTTTGAGGTACACAACAAAATATCTGAAGTGGAATTTCCCATAATACCATGTGGAAACCAAACTGCCGGCGTTTTGATCCCAGGAACTTCTTTGGCTATTTCGAACATAGGCCTGCCTGTATTCGGAATGTCTTCAGACCTGAGCTTGACTGGAGATCCCGGCATTTTTGCCCATCCAAGTCCTCCTGGATTTCCTACAAAGTCACCCTGTTGCACATGCGTAATTCTTCCCGACCCCACCCAATCGCCCTGGTTATCGGAATAGAAAAGATCACCCTCTGCATTCACGCCCATACCAGCTGGTGAACGCATACCTGCAGCATAAGGAGCTGCCTTTCCATCTGGGGTGATACGCAGCATCCAGCCCCGCCATGGAACACTACTTAGCCCTTCCGGACCGAATGCAAGATTTAATGTAATGAGCATGTCACCATTGGGTTCAATCACAGGTCCATAGGCATACTCATGATAATTCCCTGTAAGCGGAAGCACGTAAGTGGCTTCGTATTTGTCGGCTTTATCGTCTCCGTCTACATCAGTAAGCTTCGTCACCTCTGTGCGCTGACAAGCATATATGGAGCCGTCTTTGTAGGCGAGTCCGAGCACTTCATGCAAGCCATGCGCAAACCGTTTGTAAGTAGGTTGGCTGCCTCCGTTCATGTATGGGTTCTCTACCAGCCATATCTCACCTCGTCGCGTTGAAACAATAAGCCGTCCATCAGGCAAGGCTTTCAAGCCCCCAACCTCTAAAACAACATCTGATGGAATAGGCAATGTGGTGATTGGAAAAAAATCACTCTCCTGGGGTTTCGCAGCCGTTGAATCAGGCTTCTGAGCTTGCAGGCCATCGAACAATAGAAAAATTAATACAGTTGTTAAGATGCGTTTCATTCTTTCAATTACCAGATTAGGGAATAGTTAATAACAGCTTGAGTCGCTGCTTTTTTCAACGGCACAATTAATTCTGACTTACCATTAAAGCTGCGGAGCGATACACCTTCTGCCTGCTGCACCTCGATAAAATATTCATTATCGTTTACACTATACTCACCATCACTCCTTTTCTCAATAGAGCGAGCTTCTGCTATCCTGAAATACGTCTCAGTGTTATCCTTGCTTGTAACCAGTATTTTGCGAGATAGAGATCTTCCACCGTGCATAGGATAAATAGCTTCCCTTACATCAACACCGGCAATATTGTAATGGAAGATGGGCCTGCCATGCTGATCCAACTCATAACCTTTGTATGTATATGCTTCTCCAGCAGATGACGAGTCAGGCCACAATCCATTGTTCACCAGCTTTGCAAATTGCGGCCGATCATTAAACAGCAAGGGAGCCCCTGGTGTCTCGAGAATTTGAGTGCCTCTGTCATGCCACATGTGTGTAGCATCGGCAAAACTTCCCTTCCAGACCTGCATCAACGCGCCATTGCTAAGATCATAGGTGTAGTGAGTACCGGCAGGATCTCCAACCGAAATACAGTGCGTCTTGCGGACACCTTTGAAACGAATGAAGCTTCGTTGTATCACCGGCTCCTGTGCGGGACGTAGCAAAATTCGACTCACCGGTTCCTCATCAGAATACGAGTCGCTTGCATGCAAAGCCTGCCGGTAGTTGCCACGCCCTTGTACAAACCAACCGAGCACAGGCACAGGTGCCCAGGAATTTTTATAGTATACTAATCTAAAAGGATGTTCACCTTCTGCCAGGTGAAGGGTGCTGTCTCCTAAATCTTTCCGGCTCATTTTACCTTCATGATCAATTTCGCCTACATGCTCTATAACTTTTCTGCCGTCAATAAACAATTGGCCGCCTCCGAGGCTGATCAACTCAAAATGATATAGATTGGCAGCGGGTATGTGCAAGGTGCCCGTGTACTCAAAAGCAAAACCATCGTTGTTTGTAGCAGGTTGCCAACTGATGTCATCTAACTTACCTTGCTTTTGCAGTTTTACAGCAGCAAAATCCGGGAAGTCTTTCAACTTAGCTTCAAAGTATTTGTATTTGACATCTTTAACTTTCAATGAGTCGTTCTTCATTTGCAGCATTGCAATATTCCTGAATGCCACCGGTCCTTTATTTACATTCAGCAAAAGCCCTCCCACTGTAGGCTCAGTGATTGTAGCTTCTGGAGTTAATTCTATATTCTCATGAATAGTTATTCCATTTAAGATCACTTGCATCAACCCGGCGTTCCTGATCTTTTGGCCCTTATCGTTGAACTGAGGCGAATGGAAACTTATCTGCAATTTCTGCCACAAGCCCGGGGCCTTTATTGCATTATGGAGTGGTGCCACATTACCTCGTCCGAACCTTAGTACCGCAGTGTCATGCTTGTACAAGCGAATTCCACCCCCGGTCTTGCTGGATACTCCTTGCTCTCCCCAACTGTCGTTTAGCACCAACTCATATAATCCTTGTAGAATAATTGATGCTGCAGCATCTTTCGTGAGCATGAAATCGATCGCAAGATCAAGATTCCCATGCTGCGGCTTCATGTACAACTCCTGTTTGCCAGTCCCGGAGAAAAGCAAAACGCCGGTGCCTGCAGAAGTTTTCAACACGTTTTCTTTCCTGTCAATGGTAACATTCGAAACCAGCTTCCACTCTTTAGAAGGTTGCTGAAACAGATCTAGAGTATGTAGTGGTAGCGTATCGAGGGGAAGACGCTTATTGAACTGCGCCCCAGCATCCAGCGCACCAGTTGAAAGGAACAGTAAAAAACAAACAAGGAATTTGCTCATGTAAAATCAAAATAAAATTAAGGTTTATGATTAGTTGTAGTTGATAGCATACTTTATTCCTCTTAAAGTGTTTTAAATAGAGTTCAGAAGCCAAAACACTTTATCAAGTCGGCTAAGCGATTCAGCAGCTACGCTGTTTTATAGGGAAAGATAAATGCAAATGATGAAACCAGAGTACACCTGCAGTGTAGCACGTTTACTTTTCAATGGCTTTAACGATTTTGTTTTGAAAGGATTCTCTTGCCACGATTGGCATTTACCTATCTTTCAACTATAGTTATGAAGATAAAAATTGTACTTATCCTTTTGACAGCTACTATAGCTTACCACAACTGCCCTGCACAAAGAGTAAAACCTACAGACGTACGGATTAAAAAAACCAATAACAAATTCAAGTTGTTGGTGAACAAAAAACCTTATTTCATCAAAGGAGCGGTGGGACAGCATTACCTCGAAAAACTCAAGGAATACGGGGGCAACTCAATCCGCACGGGTAGTAATAAGGAAGTGTTGGACAAAGCGCAGGCACTTGGATTGACTGCACTGGTGAATTTACCCGTACGGGCCCAACGCAATGGTATGAATTACGACGACACTGCCGCTGTTCGCCGGCAGCACGAGAATGTTTTGGACATCGTAAAGAAAACAAAAGACCACCCTGCTGTGATCATGTGGGCTTTAGGAAATGAATTGGACTTTATACAGGCAAATGTGAAGGAACGCTATAATGTCAAAGTATGGGATGCTGTAAATGCTCTTGCAAACGAGATACACAGGATCGATCCGCGGCATCCGGTGATGACAGTTGTGGGCTCGATCGATGAAGAAAAAATAAAGGATCTGCTTACAAGAGCGCCTGCTCTGGACTTGCTTGGAATCAACGAATACGGCGACCTCTTACAAATTCCCGAATGGCTCCGCAAGTTTGGGTGGAAAAAGCCTTATGCAGTGACGGAATGGGGCCCCACCGGCTTTTGGCAAGTACCAAAAACGCCATGGAAAGTACCCATCGAAGAAACAAGTAGCATGAAGGCAGAAAAATACAAAGAGCGGTATGAGAAAACGATTGCTGCCGACAAGGCAATGTGCCTGGGATCGTATGTGTTTCTCTGGCGGCAACACCAGGAAAGAACCCACACCTGGTTTGGCATGTTTGATGAAAACGGCCTAGAGACGGAAGCCGTTGATGTGATGCATTATGTATGGACAGGTAAGTGGCCGGCCAACAGGGTACCACGTGTCGACTCGATGAAGATTAATGACCTAAATGCCTACCAGGGAGTTTACCTGCAGCCGCAAAGTCAATACACGGCACAAGTTTGGGTTCGGGATCCTGAAAATGATCCGGTGGAATACAAATGGGAAGTACTTGAGGAAGGAACTAATTTTCCATACGGCGGCAGTGGAGAAAAAAGGCCGCCTGCCGTTGCAACACAAATGGAGTCCAATACGGCTGGGGGTATTCGCTTTCGCAGCCCAGGCAAAGAAGGTGCTTACCGACTTTTTGTTTATGTTTATGACGGCAAAGGCAACTTGGCTACGGCCAATATTCCATTCTATGTGCGCCCTTAGGTGACCAATAGTCCCGTTCTTGTACTATATGGGTTACTCAATATTTGATACCTTAGACCTTGTACTAACTACTAAATGAAGACTAACATTATACAATGCCATAACGTAAATGTTTCTGGCAAAGGAAGCCAGCCAATTATGTTTGCTCACGGCCTTGCCTGCGACCAAAATGTGTGGAGACTTGTTGCACCCTCTTTTGAGGACGACTATAAGGTTGTTTTATTTGACTATGTTGGCTGTGGCAAATCAGATAGGTCAAATTACAGAAAGGAAAAATACAGCACATTGAATGGTTATGCGGAAGATGTTATAGCCATCTGTGAGGCTTTGGCATTGAACGACGTCATTTTTGTAGGCCATTCGGTAAGCAGCATGATTGGTATACATGCATCGTTGAAGAGAAATGGCATGTTCTCCAGGCTGATCATGGTAGGGCCATCACCTAAGTACATCAATGAAAAAGATTATCTCGGTGGATTTACAAGAGAAGAGATTGAGCAATTGCTGCACGTGATGAAGCATGATTATGAAAAATGGGCAGGCTATTTTGCGCCCATTGCCATGGGCAATAGCGAGCGGCCGGAACTATCTGAAGGTTTAAAAACAAATTTCTGTATGGCTGATCCGGACATCACTTATGACTTTGCAGAAGCGACTTTCCTGAGTGATAGCCGGCAGGAGCTGGAACAACTGAAGATCCCTTCGCTCATTTTACAAATATCGAATGATATTGTAGCGCCGCAGCAGGTAGGTGAGTATATGCACAAAAAGATGCCAGGCAGCGAACTATATCAGATGGAAGCAACAGGCCATTTTCCACACCTCAGTTCACCTGAAGAAACAATACGGTTAATAAAACAATATCTTGAAAAACATAGCAGCTGAAGTGGATCGGCTTAGTATGCTGGCTCTTTTAGGTGAGCGTGCTGACAACTAAAAATTTCTTTCAGAAGAAGATTCACTTTCTGTTTACTGATTTCTTTCTTAACCAATTTGAGAGACCACAGCAGCAGGCTTTCTCTCGCCGCATCGAAGTCTTTGATATTCCTCCAAATCAAGTGAAAAGAATCTACCGTAGTCTGTTCAGAAAGCTCCTCCCTGTAGAGTGAATTTTTAATGGTTCCATAAAACAAAGGAGCATACTGGTCATAAAAAAGGCCATATGCCTGCAGTTCGTGTTTTTGGAGTCCATCAATCAGGATACTATTTTCTTTCGGCGCCGTCATAGGTGTTTTCATTATTGTTGAGTCTTTCTTCGCTACAAGTTAAACAAAATAATCGAGAATACCTCAACTATTTTTCTTGCGTCGTTTTGATAAAAAGGCCACTCGCAGACACCTGCCAAGCAGTCACGCTCCTGCGGTACTTCATTTCTACATTATCCACCAGCTGTTGAAAAGCTTGCTTCACCGGAGACTAATTAATAACGAGCTTTATTCAGACACGTTTAAAATCCAAGTGGTGACTTTTTAAGCAAGAGCCTTCCAACGGGGAAGGCTTTCTCTTTGCCCTAATTCACTAAGCAAGTTTTAGATGCCTGGTGAACACTCTAATATTACATCTCCGGAAGTTCGAGCACAGGTGTAAAAAATTATTGCTACTCTTTAAATATACCAGGCTGCACACCGCGAATGATCCGGGTGATTGCAGAGTCACTCTCTTGAACTTTTGGTGCAAGTGACGTAGCTTAATGCTTAGAATATTTTTATCGTGACAGTAGAAGATCCCGAGATAAAGCTTTTATCTCCAAAGAAAATAATTGGAATGAAGATGCAGATGACGCTTGCAGATGACAAGACAGGCGAGCTGTGGAGAACCTTTATGCCAAGACGAAAAGAAATACAAAACAACCTCACGCACGAATTTATTTCGATGCAACTTTATTCACCAACTTACTTCAAAGATTTTGACCCCGGAAACCATTTCGAAAAATGGGCTGCGATAGAAGTGCAGGACCTTTCTTTGGTTCCAGAAGGGATGAACTCTTATACGATTCCCTACGGGCTTTATTCTGTATTTTACTACAAGGGATTTAGCCAGGAAAATAGTATATTTAAGTACATATTCACAGATTGGTTGCCCCGTTCCAATTATCTATTAGAGAACAGACCGCATTTTGAAATCCTGGGTGAGAAGTACAAAAACCAAAATCCTAATTCAGAAGAAGAAATCTGGATTCCAATAATCCGCAAGTAAGCAGATCTTAAAAAACATAGAACAATTTATGCGCCTTACATTTCTCATGGCGTTCTGCCTATTCAGCACCCTATGCTTTTGTCAATTCGACAAATCGACTATTGTCAGGACATGTATGAACGTAAACCTGCCTCTGAAGGGATTGGCAACGAACGACGCAGGTTTTGGCGTGACTGTTGACGCCGCATTTCTTTCAAAGTCAAAATTGCAGGCTTTGGTAGAGACGAGTGCCGACTATTTTCTTGGTGACAAATTGCTGATAGTAGACGCGAATTCAGGAAAGCAGGCAAAACGGCCTTCTATCTACAGCATCAGGTTTGGACCACAACTTTTTATTACTCCAGCACTAGCAATTTCTGCAACTTGTGGACCAACATGGCACGTGGTGCGGGATTTTCGACACTCACTGGATGATGGCTTCAGGTTCAGCGCAAACACTTTCCTTGGAAAGAAACGCAGTGTTGCAGCACGCTTTTATATGGTTACAATTCCCAACAAAATACACTATCTGGGAACCTCTGTTGGCGTACGCTTTTAAATAGGAGGAATAATAGAGAACCCGATTACCACATCACCTTAGCGGAGGCTGATACACCCTGATTTCCTGGATGTCTTTAACTCCCTTTCCCTTTAACCGTAAAACATGTGTTCTATTATCAAGTCCCTGCACCAATGTTGTTGTTGCAGATGGCTGGGGTTTCACTTGATCAATACACATCGAGCGTATTTGCCATTGGATGGTTTCGCCTGGCTGCACCCACCGGAATTGTGCATAGTCTCCTTGACTCCTTCTTCGAAACCAAAATTGCGGCTGTATCACAATCTTCCCGGACCGTGACGTAAACAATGAATCACTACACCCACTGCCGTCTTCGCCGGTAACAGAGCCCCTCAAGGAAAAACAGATTTTTTGTTGCACCGTATCAACACTGGTGATCAAAAGTTGCCATTGCTCCTGCTTCGATCTTTGTGTCAGCTGCACTGTTAACAAATGTCCCATTTTCTTGAGAAAGGAAGTAGAGTCCAGCGAAGGACGGGTATGATAGTAGCAATGTTGAAACGAAGAAGGTTTGTTATTGTCGATGATCACTTCTATCACACCTGTTTCATCAGTTGCGGGTTTCCAAATAACATCTAACCGGTTGCCCATAAATGAAACTTCCGCTTTCTTCTTTTTCCGGGAGAAGTTTAAGCCGGGGCTGAAGCTCTCCATGTGCGAGTCGAAGTCTGCGCTTGTCTGCAAGTTGTTGAAGTAGTGCTTGACAATACCTGCCATAAGGTAATTTCCATGATCATTGAGGTGAACGCCGTCAGTTAACAGGTCACCTATTTGTAGTTTGTTTTGCTGGAGATACTCCTTCCAAATCCCTCGCACATCAATCACCGCCAGGCCATAGTTTTTGCTGATGGAAGGTATCCAAACGTTAGAGTGTTGATCGTGCCACTCCTGGCCTTGCTGCGCCATGTGATCTGTTTGCAACGCCACGTCTGCGGTGGTTCTGCTGCGAATGGTTTGAATAATTTTTTCATAGTCTGGCTCGTTGCCGTAGTCGTGAAACAATATGAGATCCGGATAAAAAGAAATCACATCGTTATCCACCATAAGCTTCAATCGCTCAGAACTAAATCCTCCGATAGCTTTATTGATAAAATTGATGTTGGCGTGAGGATACTTTTCTGTAAAAAAATTTCGAACCTCCTTCCACCATGACTGCTCGCTAATGGACTGACCGTAAACCAACACACGAACTTCTTTTTTGTTTTGAGGTGTGCTGCTCGATAGCAGCCACGCTGTACGTGCAAGGCCTTTATTGAATTGCGCCGTGTCTTTTGGAGCAGGTATATTGAAATAGTTTTGAGCGTTGGTACAAATCGCAAACACCAGTAAATAGGTGAGAAAATATAATCTAGTTAGCATGAAAGATTTTAATGTACTACCTCTATTCATCTGTTTGTGAAGACTTCTTTGACATAGTAACAGGCAAGCATGCGTTTAGACCACTCAGTCCATTTGAATTAGTAACGCAAGTTTTTTAGAAAAGTGAAGCTATCCTGTACGCAGGTCATTGGGTTTTCCGCTTGGTCTATTTCAACAATGAAATGCTTAACGTTGGATTGTTTAGCCACTGCAAAAATCTTCTTGAAATCAATGACGCCATAGCCGGGGCAAGTATAAAGTTGCTCCGACGTTTTGTCCATGTCTTTTACATGAAAAAGCTCAAAACGTTTCGGATAATTCCTCAATAGCGACACCGGGTCACCACCACCTTTTGTTACCCAATATAGATCCAGCAGCATAGCGACCTTTGCAGGATCTGTTTGCTCGAGCATTACCTGGTAGCCCCACTGATAGCCTTGCACAGGCACAAATTCTTTATCATGATTGTGCATGGCGAACCGAATACCTGCTTTAGTGCATTGTTCTCCGATCACGTTCAAATCGTCAGAGGCCCTTTTGAAGTCATCTAATGTTTTGTTGTTGCCACTATCCATCCAGGGCCAATAACAAACCAGGTACTGCTTACCCATGTACAACGAATCGTCAATCATCTTTTTAAGCACATCTGATTTTTTTAGCTGTGCCATAGCCGCACCTCCCGCAATCGGTTGAAGCCCCACTTCGTCGAGAAATTTCTTGAATGACTGAAGGCTCTCTCCGTAATAGTTACCGAATTCAAGTTGGCGGTATCCCATTGCAGCCACTTTTCTCAATGTGCCTTCCCAGTCAGACTTCATTTCTTTTTGGAGCACATTGAGGATAAGACCAATTTTTTTCAGGCGCTTTCCGCTTTCGCTAGTTGCCGAAAGTGGCCCAGATATTATGACGCCTGCGCTAGCCAGCAGTGTTTGCTGAACGAAGGTTTTTCGGGAGATGAAGGTTGACATCAATTTAATATTTTGGCAGTGACCAGGGCTTACGGTAAGCAGGCGCCAATAAAGCATTAGCAGCAGTGTTGCCACCAAAGTTGCGGTTGCTTTCATTCCAAACCAGCCGCGAGTTGGATCGTAGTGCAATGTTACCCATGTGAGAATAAGCCGCTACTAACCTTCCAATTTCTATAGGGCAATTAGGTTCTTTTCGCGTTTTAATGCATTCAAGCCAATTCTTTACATGTGTTTCGTGAGAGTCCCTGCCTGACTGTCTTGGCATTGCAGCCACTTTAAACTGCCCGTTTTCTGCTTCGGGAAATAGATCCCATGAGGCACGATCGATCACCAATGTGGCATCGTTGCCAATAAAAGCAAGACCATAGTTGCGGCCCCAGGGTCCTGTATTGATCCCCGCTGTATGTTCCCAATTAATTACATGATCGGCCATTTGGTAAGTGACACTTAATGTATCGAAGGTTTCTCTGGCACGATCGGGATAAGAAAAATTCCCTCCTGAGGCAGCAACGGATAGCGGTAATGTACTGACGTCCTTCGCCCACAAAGCCATATCAATTAAATGCACTCCCCAATCTGTCATCAATCCACCTCCATAATCCCAGAACATACGCCAGGAACCGTGGAAGCGTGCCTTATTAAAACTCCGTTCTGGTGCAGGTCCCAGCCACATGTTGAAATCCACCCCGGCAGGCACTGGTTCATCTGGTAGTTTCTGCTGGCCAGTGCCATATCCGAAGTTTGCCCAGATTAATGTTTTACGAAGCTGGCCAAGTTTGCCGGCCTTGATAAAGTCCATTGCCGTTTTCCAATGGTCGCCGCTGCGCTGTTGTTGCCCCACTTGCACAATTCGATTGTGCTTCCGAACAGCTGATACCATCAGATCGCATTCGCGGATGCTATTAGCAAGCGGTTTTTCTACGTACACATCTTTACCTGCTTCACAGGCTGCTATCATTTGCAGTGCATGCCAATGATCCGGTGTGCCAATGATAACTGCATCAATATCTTTGTTTTCCAGAAGCTTTCTGTAGTCCTTGTAAATCACTGGTGCCTTTCCCTGAATTTTTGCAATATCAGCACTACGTTCATTCAAAACTGCGTCATCTATATCGCAGAGGCCCGCACACTCTACACCAGTTTGCTTCAGTGCCTGCCGAAGATTTGCCATTCCCTGTCCCTTAGCGCCAATTAGGCCTAAGACTATTTTATCATTGGCAGGTATTTTTGAAGTTGCTGCAGAAGCAGCAGGTACGTAGGCAGCAAGACTTGTCGCCGCCAAAAATTTGGAGCTCTCAGCTAAGAATTTGCGTCTGGAAGTTGACATGTTTTAGATTGAGTGATGAACCTGAAGTTGTTTTATAAAACTGGAATGTTTGAAGAATGTTGAATGCACATCTTATCTCTGGAAAAATACTTTATCCTCTATAACTAATATAATCAGAGGGTACGGATATTACGGCGCTCAACTTGCCTTTACTATTCAATACATATTCTGTATTGGGTTTTATCATAGTATCAAACCTCTTATTGTTGACTGCTCATGCAATCCGTTGCGGTTGTGCAGTGAGGACAGCAACATACAGCTTGCCCGCGGCATCGGAATCAACCCCTGCACCTGAGTTGCATGGAAAAACTCTTTTATTAATTGAGGCGTGCATTTCTCCTCCATATGAGCAGCAGAAGCGAAACAAACGCAATCGTTTTTTCATCGGCGACAGCCGTGCAATGTAATTTGGCTGATGTTTGAAAGTTACCGGATTAATTCATTGTAACTTTCATTTAGTGTCTTTATGTGAACAATTCGGGGCCTGAATGTGTGCAATATTGTGGCAGTTCAAAGCACATAATAAGAAGCTTAGTGTTTACCGGGGCATATTCGAGCATTCAGCAAAAAGCGGCGGCGAAGCATTATGCGTAATTCTGTGCCTGCATCATCACCGTTGCTTTTCCGTTGTAGATTCTAAGAGATGATCTATAGAGCCGTATAACGAGAGCTCATTTAAGAAACTCAAATTTCATCTGCTCACCACTACTATTTTCCACGCACAAGGAGTCAATGTCTTCATCATAAATAATCCACGTTGGACTGAATTCCTTGAGCTGTTTTAGTGCATTGAAAAGAGGTGAAGGAGCGGCGTGGTAACCATTCAGCAAACCACGGTAGCCGGTTGCCTGGTAAAAAGTTATAGAACTCGCTCCTGCAAGATTCTTGATGGTCGACAAAGTCCATATAGCTCCAAAGGAAGAATACATGCGAGGGTCTTCATCAGAAGTAGAACCATCCCTTGTCCTCATTTTAAATGTGACCGGTGATATGCAGATCTCTTTATCTGCTGCAAAAGATCTCAATGTTTTAATCAGATCTCGCTCTGCTTCCAGGTTTTCTATGATCGTGCGGGTATCTACCGCATGCACCTGTGGAGTTAAGGGTGTACTCAAAAAGTCAAACTCCATATCGGAGGAAGGTCTGTTGCGGTTGAGATCAGCAAAAAATGCATCAGTTCCGTAGCCGATCTT
>DASQNW010000242.1:0-2685 GCA_035644775.1 Chitinophagaceae bacterium
CTACCCACTATAGAAAGTTCAAAAGACTTCTTCGACTGTCCACTTGCCGCGATGAAGCAAAGGACAGTTAGTGGCAGTAGAATTATTTTCAACATTGCTTTTTTTATTTGACAGAAAAAAAGTAAGTACTGCTGCATGAAAGTTGCTTTCACAATAACCTGCTTAGGCCGTAGTGGCATTCAATGGCAATTAGTTTCTTTCCCAAGCACCGCAACCAGTATTGATTGTTGCTAGATTTAGTATTCCAACCAGTATTTCCACAGCACTGTTGGTGTATGAACGTCTAAGATGTCACAGAAAGAAACGTTTGCACCCGAGCGTTGTTTCTGTCGTGAGCTTCGGGTCCATACACGTCAAAGTCTGCTTTGTAGCTCCTGTTTGTTGCTGTCTGCCAGATGTGCTGCCAGGTAGCAAACACACAGTCTGGCAATTTGCCTTCTGAGGTGTAGCACCTGTATGTCCCTGCAGGAATACTAACCAGCACTAAATTTTCCGGGATCCTAATTCGTTTTTCAACAGGGTAACCAAGAATGGTTGTGTATGCTCCTGTATGGTCACTTTCATAGTCAGTGTATATGCAGTAGAGATCTTCGCTGACTTTGTTCGAAACCTTACTAGTGATGTCTTCCGAAAAGAACCGCTGCCATAAGCTGCCAATGTCAGCTCCTGATTGTCCGGTCTGATTTGTTGTACGCACAGAAATCCCTGCAATGTAAATAGTCTCTAAGGCAGTGAGTGGTGTTGTCATAGCAACTGTCGTGTTATTTGTTGATTATGGGCCTTCTTCAAGCACACAACGGAAACTGTATTGGTGAAGTAGCAATACTTGTAAAACTAAAGATTCTCACAGATTGTATTCCTGCAATTGTTTGTAGCTGCAAAATAGTTTTTCAGCTGCCATTTAACCAATGCTATGGTAGACTTTATTCACTAAACCCATCACTCCATTTGCAACAGTAGGTTTCTAAACAACATTTCATTTTCCCATGGTATCAAATGACCTGCTCCAAAAAGGGTGTCACAACTGATGTGGGCAGCATTAATCAGCATTTTCTTGCCATAAGCAACGTTTGCGATAGGTACCCGCTTGTCCTTATCACCATGAATGAACTTGACCTTGGCTCTTACTTTTTTAAACTCTTTCTGAAGGCCGATTAGGTCAGTTTTTAAGTACAATAACTCTGTGTTGCTTGGACCAAAAGCTCCAGGTAGTGCATAGTATAGTGGTTTAACACCCATTACACTACGCCAGGTTTCTTTTTCTTCCAGGCCAACGTCAAGCGGAGCTCCAACCAAGATTAGATTGGAGACTAATTGAGGATTACTTGCAGAAAGTTGAAGCGCGATGGGGGCACCCATGCTATGCCCACATAGGTAGAGCGCCTTCCCGTTGGAAAACTTCTCTATTATTGGCATAATAAGCCTGCATTGATCCTGTAAATGCATGGCCCTTCCAAAATCACTGTATCCGAATCCGGGTCTGTCAATACTCATGATTCGATACTTCTTAAGTAAGCTGGAATCCCACATAAAAGCCCTATAGTTCGACCAGCTGCCCGGGCTTCCATGAATAAAGACTAAAGTGGGCAGCGAGTCGCTTCCAGAGACAGCATAATGCATGTTGCGATCTTTTATTAAAGTATCATAAATGCGCACATATACATGCTTTAACTGAAAGAGGGATTTTGCTGTGCTGTCGCTTAGCCTGTTTTTAAAAATAACATATTGAGCAAGTAAGATCCATAGGCTTGAAATGGAGAACAGGCAAACCAAAAACTTTCTCATCTGATCTCATCAAATTATTGTCTTGTAAATTTTGCCCGAGGGATAGGCGCTTTTCGTTCCTGCTACCAATAGCAACTTTCAGCCCGGATATGCAACTGCTTATTGTCAATAGTCACATTGAAATGAATTCTGCTTTTAGTGCTTTGAATACCTTTAAAATAGTAATAATTGTTGTGTCAATTTTGAACAAAAACAGAATGGCTAAAACAGGTCAGCCTTTATCATGCTGAGTATCTGTTGATTTATTTCGTTTCATAAACACAAAAGCGGGCCATGACAACGCAATAAGGATTATAATTACTACAAAATTGGAAGTATCCGCGAAAGTATAACTAACAAATAAGCCAATAGAAATGAGCACCATCAACAATGTGGTCCATGGATAACCCCATGACTTATACGGACGGGGCAAAGCAGGTTCTGATTTGCGGAGTTTAATAACAGAGCCGAACATAAAAATTAACATCAGCATGTTCATAAATGTGGCTAAAGTAAAAAGTTGCTCAAAGGAACCGGCAATAACCAAAACTGTTTGTATTATATAAGTAATGATCAATGCTACATATGGAGTTCCTCCTTTATTAACGAGCATTGCTTTTTTAATAAATAATCCTTCACGGCTTAGTCCAAATAAAATACGGGGGCAAATCATAATTATCGCATTTAAAATACCGAGTAAGGAGAAAACAGCAATTAGCATAAGAATGGTATAACCTATTGGTCCAAAAATCACTTTGGCTGCATCTGCCACAGCAAGTTTAGAACCGGCAATGGCAGAAACAGGTAGGAGATAAAATAAAGCAGTATTGATTAAAACGTAAATGAGCATTACAATCAATGCACCGCTAAAAAGCGACCGTGGAATACTTTTTCCGGGATTGGCGTTTTCTTCCGCAAAAT
>DASQNW010000243.1:0-3940 GCA_035644775.1 Chitinophagaceae bacterium
ATCCCTATTTCCTATCAACATAACATTTGTTTTCTCTATTCTTCTTAATCAAGAGTTGTATCTGGATGACTTAATATGCTTTACCCCATCACCACTTCACACATACCCGCTTTTTCCCACCATTTCGTTCAAAAGCCCTAAAAAAGCGCCGTAACCCTGCAGTTTTACTTTGCCAATCTGGATTATTTGCATCAAATTTGCACGCAAACCGATTATCTTTCAATCCAATACAGCAGCATGGGACTTTTTAACTGGTTTACTCAGGAGATAGCAATAGACTTAGGAACAGCCAATACCTTGATTATCCATAACGACGAAGTAGTAGTTAATGAACCTTCAATAGTTGCTCTTAACCGCAACAACCCAAAAGAAGTTTTAGCCGTGGGTAAACGTGCTTTGATGATGCACGAAAAAACCCACGAAAGCATCAAGACCATTCGCCCACTTAAAGATGGGGTGATCGCTGATTTTAATGCAGCAGAGCTGATGCTCCGCGAAATGATTAAGCTGGTCTATCCCAAAAAGCCACTGTTCCCCCCTAGCTGGCGTATGATGATCTGCATTCCTTCCTCTATCACAGAGGTAGAGAAGCGTGCCGTACGAGACAGTGCAGAGCAGGCAGGTGCCAAAGAAGTATACCTCATCCATGAGCCTATGGCTGCAGCGCTCGGTATTGGTATCGACGTAGAAGAGCCTGTGGGTAATATGATCATCGACATTGGTGGTGGTACCACTGGTATCACCGTTATTGCCCTAGCCGGTATCGTTTGCGACCAGTCTATCCGCATCGCCGGAGATGAGTTCACCGCTGATATCATGGAAGCCCTCCGCCGTTATCACAGCTTATTGATCGGTGAGCGTACTGCAGAGCAGATCAAGATACAGATCGGGGCCGCGATGAAGGATCTGGAAAACCCGCCGGATGATATCCCGGTAAATGGCCGTGACCTTGTAACCGGTATTCCTAAGCAGATCATGGTAGGTTATCAGGAAATAGCAGAAGCCCTCGATAAATCCATCTTTAAAATAGAAGAAGCCATCTTAAAAGCACTGGAACAAACTCCACCTGAACTGGCTGCGGATATCTATCGCCGCGGTTTGTATCTGACTGGTGGTGGAGCTCTGCTTAAAGGACTGGACCGCCGCCTCAGCCAGAAGATCAAACTCCCTGTGCATGTGGCCGATGATCCGCTAAAGAGTGTAGTGCGTGGTACCGGCCTGGCACTGAAAAACTATGAGCGGTATCCTTTTGTAATGAGATAATTTAAAGACAATTTCGAAATCATAAAATAAAAGATCCGAAGTTCAGCACAGTTTTGAATTTCGGATTTTTATATTCGAGTTTCTCTTTTGCATGCGCAACATCATTCTCTTCATAAGACGGTATTTTGTGTTTCTCACTTTCGTTGTGCTCCAGGGTGTAGCACTATGGATGCTGTTCAAATACAACCGCTTGCACCATGCTGTTGGGCTTGGCATGGCTTCAGAAATTACAGGCTCCATCAATACACAGGTAGATAAAGTAGATGATTATTTTTCCCTAAGAGAAGAAAACCGTCGAGTACACCGCATCAACGACTCTCTACTCAACTTGATGCGGGAGAACTATAATATCCCAGATACAAACCAGCGTATTGTGGGTGATACCCTTCGCTTTGATACGATACCTGAATTACGTCGATACATTTACCGTGATGCCAAAGTGGTATTCAATTCCGTAAATTTCGAAAATAATTACCTACAGCTTAACAGGGGTGCTAAAAATGGTATCCGTGATAACATGGCCGTACTCAATTCAGATGGTGCCATTGTGGGCGTGGTCGTCAACACGAGTCCCAACTTCAGCCAGGTGATGAGCCTGCTGCATACCAAGAGCAAGATCCAGGCTACGCTGAAACGTAGCAGTACATTAGGGACCGTCCGTTGGGATACGGAAGATCCACGTTTCTTATTGCTGGAGGGTATCAGTAAAGATGTAGAAGTAAAGAAAGGCGATACTGTCATTACCAGCAGGTATTCTTATAATTATCCGCCAGGTTATATGATTGGAAGGGTAGAAGAGATCCGTACAGAAAAAGCCACAGGGTTTTATCTGCTGAAGGTGCGGAGCGCTACCAATTTCAGCACCATCCAACAGGTGTTTGTAGTAGAAAACTTGCAGCGTACAGAGCAGGTGCAATTAGAACAGGACACCGAAAAGAAAATGGAACAGGAAAGGAGGACCTCAAGGTGAGCGATCTCGTAAAAAACATATTCCGCCTCTTTATTTTTATTCTGGTACAGGTGTTTGTACTGAACAAGATTCCGCACCTGCATCGCTATATCGTACCTTACCTGTACTTTCTATTCATTCTGTGGTTGCCCTTTAATACTTCGCGTATGTCATTGCTGGGTATTGGTTTTCTTACAGGGCTCACGCTTGATTATTTCACTATGTCGCCGGGTCTGCATACAGCCGCTTGTGTGCTGGTAGCCTACGCCAGGCCTTTTATTATCAATATCCTCATGCCAAAGGATACGACCGAATTCACTTTTAATGAGCCTTCGCCCAGGGGTATGGGTTGGGGCCCTTACTTTGTTTATGCTTTCATCCTGACCTTACTGCATCATATCTACCTGGTGCTTTTGCTGTGGATACAGTTTGGCACCTTCCTCCAATTCATTATAAAGGTCGGGGCAACTACAGGCATCAGCATGCTGCTGATCCTTACAGTTGAACTCCTGTTTCCACGCAGCCAGAAGTACCGCACCAATACCGCTTAAATTAGCTGGTTATTGCTTTCCACCATTGGTACGGCCTGAATCCTGTCTTTGACTGCCAGTCGTTGTATTCCTGGATTTAGGGTCAGAAGCACTAGATGAGCGTACATCCGATTGAGCACTCGAATCCTGTGGATAAGATCCTGTATTGGAATTAATATTGGATGAGTTCGGGTTATTGTTCATCAATGCTGTGTCAATAGGCATCGAGGTTGTATCCGTTCTAGCATCTCCATCATTGGCACCACCGCAACTGGTGATTACCATCGCTATTCCAGCCGCAAATAAAATCCTTTTCATAACTTCTTTTTATTGGTTAATATCTGATCTAAACAATTACTTTGCCACAGGCTGGAAGCACAGCAGTGCCCGGTCCTGTAAAATGAATTACATAGATATAAAAAAACCATTGATTTTACTGCATGGCGCCATTGGCAGCAGCGTTCAGCTGCAACCACTCAGGGAAAGCTTGCATGATGTTTTCGACGTACATGTTCTTGATTTCCCAGGTCATGGCGGCAAGGCGTTACCAGATCACTTTTCCATTCCTTATTTTGCTTCGGTTGTGGAAGCGTATGTGAAAGAGCACAAGTTAGGCACAGTCCACGTTTTTGGCTATAGCATGGGTGGCTATGTCGCTGCCTACCTCGCTTTGCACTATTCTGATGTATTGGATAAGATTGCAACGCTAGCTACAAAATTCCATTGGACAGAAGAAATCGCAGCCAAAGAGATAAAAATGTTGCAGCCGGATGTGATCAGCCAAAAGCTTCCTTCTTTTGCTAAAATACTGGAGCAGCGCCATAAACCTCAGGACTGGAGAAGGGTTCTTCAGATGACAGCAACAATGCTTACCGGTATGGGAGAAGAAAACGAAATACACATAGAAAATTATGCACAAATACAAACGCCAGCACTGATAATGCTGGGAGATAGAGATAAGATGGTAAGCCTGGAAGAAACGATGGCAGTTTACCAAGGCCTGCCTAATGCCCAATTTGCCATACTTCCGCAAACGGCACATCCTATAGAAGCAACAGATATGGAGTTGCTATCGTTTATGCTTATACGCTTCTTTCGTGAAGCAAAGGAGTGGTCAGTGCGTTTAGGTACAACTGTCTCCTCTTGATTCCTTCTTTTTATAGTAAGATATGCAGATGCCTGCCATGGTGATAAGATC
>DASQNW010000244.1:0-1695 GCA_035644775.1 Chitinophagaceae bacterium
GGTGAAGGACTGGAACTCAAAAGATGGGGCGCACCTAATGCAATTTGTGATGATGCCACATATGGCCGCCAGTACTGTTGGCGAAGCTAAAGATCCAAGTGCCGATATGAAATAACATTAATCACTCAAAGTTGAAGTACACTGTATGTAATCAGTTGGTTGCGTAGTGCAGGGATTTTACTCTGATGTGATTGTACAGTAGGTGTAGACAATATCAGCAGGATTGGGTCAATATCCCCACTGTCTTCCACATCGTGATAGCTATACCTGCTTGAGCTAATTTTTTCTAATTATCTCCAACCTAAAAAGGAAGGATGCGATAGCTGTTATAGGTAGTGTTATGCACAATTGCAGTTAGTGGGAGAAGTGCCTGAGCAATAGGTTCAGTTTGATCGGGGTGCTGTTCAAACTCCCTCAACTGAAAGTGTAGCCCCGCCGCGAATCGAACGCGGATCCTGAGTTCCGGAGACTCATGTAGTATCCATTCTACTACGGGGCCAGAGGAAATAAGCAAATTCCGAATGTGGAAATTTCAAATGAGTAAGTACTACAATCGTTGTACACTCTTGCACATCTGCACATTCTGCACATTCGCATCACTTAATCAATCCTTGTGCATTCGTTGCAAAGATCTTTACGGCTATGGCGAGCAAAACTACGCCAAAAAATTTTCGAACAGCTATCAATCCACCCGGGCCCAACATCCTTTCTATAAAAGTTAGCGAACGTAGCACCACATACACAATTACAAGGTTGATGAGAATTGCGAGTAGTACAGTTGTTTGTTCGTAGTTTGCTTTCAGAGAAATGATGGTAGTTAAGGTACCAGAGCCGGCAATTAACGGAAAGGCAATGGGCACTACCGTGGCAGCCCTGACTTCGTTCTCACTTTTAAAAAACTCTGTCCCCAGAACCATTTCCAGCCCCAGGATAAAAATAACGATGGAGCCTCCAACAGCAAAAGACCTGACGTCGAGGCCCAGTAGGTTCAGAAACGGTTCACCAATGAAGAGAAAAAGAATCATCAAACCGCCTGATATAAGAGTCGCTCTCCACTCCCTTATGCCTCCCATTTTGTTTCTAAGGCCAATCAATACAGGCACTGCTCCTACTATGTCAATTACTGCAAACAATGTAAACGATACTGTTAGTAATTCTTTTATGCTTATGCTCATTTCTGTCGTTGAGCCGCAAAAATAAGCCAATGCAAGGTGGTTAGAAGCTCGTGCTGAGCAACGATCATAACTGAAGAGAGCTATTAAATAACCACATTTCATCGAACTTTGTAGTTCAACTGCAGATTATGAAAGCAATGATCTTTGCGGCGGGATTGGGTACGCGTTTCAAACCCTGGACCGATCAACATCCGAAAGCACTTGCGGTGGTAAATGGGAAAACGCTTTTACAACGAAATATCGAATACCTGCAGCAATACGGGATAACAGAAGTAATTGTTAACGTGCACCACCATGCCGCCCAAATAATGGAGGCCGTTCATCAACACAAAGGCTGGGGCAGCGAAGTTTTGATCAGCAACGAGAAAGACGAGGTGCTTGAAACAGGAGGCGGATTATTAAAAGCAAAAGATCTGATCGGTAACAAGACTTTCCTTACAATTAATGTAGACATTCTCACCGATCTCGACCTGGAATTTTTCTTCTCCTACCATCAGCAGCAGCAGTCGCTTATTACGCT
>DASQNW010000245.1:0-15977 GCA_035644775.1 Chitinophagaceae bacterium
CTGCAAAGGGTGCTCGTTGAAGGTGAGAAGTACCAGTTAACCCATGCTGCAAATCTGAGCCGCGGAGCGAAATTCGTGAACCTCAATCACCTTATTGATGATAAGCTGACCTGCATCTTTGATCGCCTCAGCCACCATACAAATTTTTTTTATGGCAGGTATGATATCAAGTGCCACTCTATAGAAGATCTGTGGACCGGAGCTAATTTCCTGATATTGGAGTTTAATGGAAGTGGAGCCGAGCCCAACCATGTTTATAATGCAGGCTATAGCTTAAGAGAAGCGCAGAAAGAATTTTTGAAGCACTGGGGAATTCTGTACAAGATCTCGAAGCACAATCACCAACAGGGCATTCACTACTGGCCGTTTTTAAAAGGGCTTAGATTTTTAAGGTCCGCTAAAAAACACCTTCAACTGTTGGAGGAGTTTGATTCGAAAATAATTTTTTAATCTATTTGAGATACAATTTTTCATGTCGAAGCTGCTCCGGATATTTTTTACAGGATTGTTCATCAGCTTTTTGGGATCGCTGCCGCTGGGTTCATTGAACATTGCCGCCATGCAGATTGGCATCACCGACGGGATCAGACCTGCACTATTGTTTGCACTTGGCTCTTTACTCGCTGAAGTGGTTTATGTACGGCTGTCACTTATTGCTATGGATTGGATACGGAACCATCAAAAACTATTCAGGGTACTGGAGTGGTTTACATTAGCTATTGTGTCGGCCCTGGCCATCTCCAGTTTCTACGCAGCCGCACACCCTACCATCAGTAAGAATGTGATCCTGAGCAGCACGTTGCACCGCTTTGTTCTCGGACTTACCATGAGCGCTTTGAACCCAATGCAAATTCCTTTTTGGTTTGGCTGGAGCACGGTACTGCTTACGAAAAAAATCCTTCTTCCAAATACTGCTCACTACAATATCTATATTCTGGGTATCGGACTCGGCACTCTGTTCGGAAACTGTGTATTTATTTTTGGCGGCAGATTGATAGCTGATAGATTAAACAACAATCAGCACGTGCTAAATTGGGTGATTGGGGGCATATTTGCAGTCACTGCTATTATTCAGCTGTGGAAGATGTTTAACAAGAAAGACGTGTCGCATAGAATTGAACATCCAGAAGAAGAAACAACCCCGTTTGACGAAGGAGTAGGAGAGTTTAATAGAACACCTGCCGAATAAGAGCTACTTTCTTTTGTAGTCACCTCTTTTCCACGCTTTGATGAATTCGGCCCAGGCAGCAGGATTGAACAAATTTTGAGGTGGCACTTGTCCGGCGTACGTGGCTCTACTTGCAGTGTTGCGCATTTGCAGTGCCGTAGCTTCACCGCCATCACCTGGTACTGCCGACATCAGTGCCCGTCGCTTTGCAGCGCTGTTATTCTGCCTTGCTATTTCAATGTCATCGTCCGGTACTTTAGAGTTTACAAAGTCTCTTGCAAACTGTTGCGGCGTCGGCCGCGGCCGTATAATGGTGGCAGGTAGGTACACTGTATCTTTTACCATCAGCTGCACCACACTGTGTTGACTTCCCTCAAGGCTTTTTGGTACAGAGATCGTTTTAGGCTTATAGCTCACATGGGTAAACTCTATCACATCACCTTTTAACACAACGATGGAAAATACCCCCTGGTTGTTCGTCATGGTGCCGCGATTCTGACCTCGCACCGTTATGCTCACTGCAGGAATACCTTCAAGGCTGTCGGCTGTCATTACAATTCCGTAAAGTTGAACCACTGAATCACGTGCTGCTTCAAACTGCGCATTTGCTTTAAAAGATGCGGTAAAGAAGATGATAGTAAAGGGTATGAGTAGAAGTTTTTTCATGCAGCTCATCGTGTCTACGAAAATAGGCCTGATTGATGAATACAGAAATACTGCATAAATGATTGAGTTAACTTTGCCAGTTAATTAACAAAGCTTACATGACGAAAGATGATGTTTTAAAAGCATTAAGTAATGTGCAGGAGCCTGACTTGGGAAAAGACCTCGTGACGCTAAATATGGTGCGAGACATCAATATCGAAGGGCGGAATGTTTCTTTCACGGTAGTACTTACCACACCTGCTTGTCCTTTAAAAGACTTGATAAAGAACGCTTGCATTAATGCCATCAGGCTTATGCTCGATAAAGAAGCTAACGTGGATGTACACTTCACTTCCAGCACCACCACAATCAGGAGTGACAAAGGAGCTGTGTTGCCAGACGTGAAAAACATTATTGCGGTGGTGAGCGGCAAAGGAGGAGTGGGTAAAAGCACAGTAGCAGCAAACCTGGCATTGGCACTTTCAAAAGGTGGCGCTAAAGTCGGGTTAATGGATGCAGATATATATGGGCCTAGTGTGCCGATAATGTTTGGAGTGAGAGGTGAGCGGCCGATGATGACTCAGATAAATGGCAAGGGAATGATTGTTCCGCTTGACCGATATGGAATAAAGTTGATGAGCATTGGCTTGTTGGTTGATGAAAAGAATGCGGTTGTATGGCGTGGGCCCATGGCGAGCAGTGCCATCAAACAATTCGTTTCAGATGTATTCTGGGGAGAACTCGATTATCTTGTAATTGACATGCCACCGGGCACGGGAGATATTCATCTCACCTTAATGCAGGCTGTTCCGGTGACTGGTGTGGTGATAGTAACAACACCACAGGACGTGGCACTTGCAGACGCAAAGAAAGGAATTGCCATGTTTGCGCAGGCACAACTAAATGTACCCATCATCGGGCTGGTAGAAAACATGAGCTATTTTACTCCCGCTGAATTGCCAGGCAGCAAATATTTCATTTTTGGAAAAGATGGAGGGAAGAGGCTTGCTGAAGAATATGACCTTCCTTTTCTTGGACAGATTCCTCTGGTGCAAAGTATTCGGGAAGGTGGTGATGTAGGGGTTCCGGTGCTTATGACAGATGAAGATGTGACAAAGCATGCTTTTTTAGAGTTTGCTGGCAACGTGGCCCGGAGCACCTCTATGCGTAATGCTCATATGCGCACAGAAGAGATTGCCAGCGTGGTAGAAGATTAGCATCTGTTGTAATGCAGTTTCAATGCAGCTTATTAGCTGTCTTAAAGGAAATACTAAACTAAGGCTGCACGTCGGGCGTCTGGCAACTTTCGCCTACTTTTGCCGCTCTTTATGCAGGCTATAGAGGCGGTATACCCCCAGTTACATAACAAAAAGAAGATTGCTATTACGATGCATCAAAAGCCTGACGCTGATGCAATGGGTTCTACTTTGGGTTTGTACCATTTCCTCATACAATTTGGACATGATGTGCAGGTGATATCACCAACTAACTGGGCACGTTGGGTAGATTGGATGCCTAATGCTGACAATGTGCTCGATTATGAATTGCACAAAGCACAAGCCGACGAATTTCTTGAAAATGCAGATTGGCTCTTTTGCCTGGATTTCAATCATTTTGGCCGAACCAAACAGCTTGCTGCCAAACTTGCTCAGATCAGCTGCGAAAAAATCCTGATCGATCATCATGAGGAGCCGGACGTGACTTCGTTTGATTATGGTTACTCTGACATTCGAAAAAGTTCCACTTGTGAAATGGTGTATGATTTAATCGTAAATGCCGGCCATGGAGATAAGCTCAACCTGTTAATCGCCGAATGCTTATATGCAGGTGTAGTAGCAGACACGGGTTCATTCAGGTTTTCATCCACTCAAGCTTCAGTGCATCACATGGTGGCTCATCTTAAGGAAATAGGGCTGGAGCATACCAGGGTGCATGAGGCCCTGTATGATAATTTTCTCGAAAATCGCTTACGTTTTCTCGGCCATGTGCTGACCAACCGAATGGAGGTTTTCTACGAGCTCAACACAGCGCTTGTATACATTTCAAAAGCAGATCTTTTGAAGTACAGCATTAAAACCGGCGATACGGAAGGCATTGTCAATTATCCTTTATCTATACAGGGTCTAAAGTTGGTGGGTTTTGTTGTAGATCGTGATGAGGAGCGAAAATGGTCATTCAGGAGCAAAGGAAAATTTGATTGCAATTCATTTGCAAGAAAGTATTTCGAGGGTGGTGGTCATTTTAATGCTGCAGGCGGCAGAGACTCAGACTCTATCGAAAAAACAATTCAAAAATTCAAATACGCGATAAACGAAAACAAAGATCTTTTACAATAAACAAAACAGTACAATGCGAGTTTTTCAAACAATGATGTTAATAGCTGCTTTAGCAGGAGTCACAAGCAGCTGCAATAATGTAGATTTTAAAAAAACAAAAGGCGGACTGCCATACAAGATATTTCCTGGAAAAGGAAAGGAAAAAGCAGTAACGGGTGGTTTTTTGAAGGCACACATGACCACCAAAATAAATGATAGTCTGCTTGGCAGCACTTACGGTAAGGCACCTCAATACCTGCCCGTGAGCAATCAGTCGCAACCTTATGATCTGAGCGAAATTATTCCTTCGCTCAAGAAGGGTGATAGTGTGTACTTCGTGCAAATGATGGATACCTTCATCAAACGCGATCCCAAATCTGTTCCTCCCAATTTCAAAAAAGGAGACAAGATTATTACCACATTGAAGGTGGTAGAAGTATTTAAATCTCCCGAGGAAGCACAGAAAGATTTTGAGAAAGAACAGCTGGCAGCTTCAGCCGGGCAGATGAAGGTTGATGACAAAATTCTTTCCGACTTCCTCACAAAAAATAATATCAACGCTCAGAAAGTAGGTCAGGGAACATATGTACAAGTGCTGGAACCGGGCACCGGCACTCCTGTAACTGATGGCAAGTACGTGAGCCTGAAATATAAAGGAGCAACATTGGCAGGGAAGGTGTTTGATACGAATATGGATAATTCCTTCAACCATACAGAACCACTTGCATTTGTAGTTGGTGCACAGCCAATGATCAGGGGGTTTGATGAAGGAATAAAGCATTTGAGAGAAGGCGCTAAGGCAAAATTGTATATACCATCTTCTCTTGCCTACGGTCCCAATTCTCCATCGCCTGACATTGCACCTAACACGAACATGATTTTCGATATCGAAGTGCTGAAGGTAGAAGACAAGGCTCCACCGACCAATATGCAGCTTCCACCGACAACAGGAGGCAGTCAGCGTTAATTTTCAGGAAGTTATCAGGTAAACTGCAAACTTTACAGCTCATTATTTTATATAATGAGCTTTTTTTTGCCTCGTTGATAAATTCAATATCCTGACCTGCTGTTGATCTCTTCCACCTAATTCCCTACACTTTGAAAGCACTGACCATTTAAATAAAAGGTTCACACCGTATGTATGAGATAAAGAGCATTAAACATGCTCTTTATTCTTTTTAAGTGCATCAATGAGTATCACTGCCTCAGCTGCTTCTTTTACGTCATGAACACGAAGAATGTTGGCGCCTGCCAATAAGCAGGCAGTGTTAAGTACAGTGGTTCCGTTCAGCGCTTCTTCAGGAGTTATTTCTAAAGTCTTATACACGGTGGCTTTTCTTGAAAGTCCCACCATAACAGGTTTGCCGAGTTGTTGAAAAAATTCAAGATTGTTTATCAATTGAAAATTGTGAGCGGCAGTCTTTCCAAAACCAAGTCCAGGATCGACAATAACATCATTCACTCCGGCGTCGTGCAGGATCTGTAATTGTTGGTTCAGAAAGTCAAACACCTCGAGCACCACGTTGTCATACACCGCCTTGTTTTGCATGGTCTGAGGATCACCTTTCATGTGCATCAACACGTAGGGAACCCGCAGCGATGCAGCTGCACGAATCATGTCAGGGTCTATCGTTGCTGCACTTACATCATTGATGATGGAGCCGCCCGCTTCAACAGCTTTTAATGCAACAATCGAGTAAAAGGTGTCAACAGAAATTAACGCGTCTGGAAAATTCTGATGCACTGCTCGTATTATGGGCAGTACTCGTTGTTCTTCTTCTTCAGCGCTTATGCGATGGCTGCCTGGCCTGGTGCTTTGCCCGCCAATGTCAATGATAGAAGCTCCGTTGGCAAGCATGTAAGCAGCTTTTTCTATGGCTTCATCAATTTGTTGTACCCTGCTTTTATTGTAGAAGGAATCCGGGGTGACATTTAGTATGCCCATCACCATTGCTTTGTCGATAGTAACTAAACGGCCTTTGCAGTTAAGCGTAAACATTAAGTGGACTTTGTTACTTTTGAAGCTAATGTACAATAAACCCCTGCATGCTAACAGAACAGCAGAAAACCAATTCCCAATATGATGAAGTGATCAGTCGAAGCATAGACATCTTCACCAAAAAAACACAGGATTATGGTACGGCGTGGAGAGTGTTGCGACCCATTTCTATTGTAGACCAGATTTACATAAAAGCTCAACGCATACGGACCATTCAGGAGAAGAAAATGCAACAGGTGAGCGATGATATCACAGGCGAGTTTATCGGTATTTTAAATTATGCTATCATTGGCCTGGTTCAATTAGAACTGTCTGATGATGCACCAGATGAACTGTCCACCGAAGAAGCCATTTACCAGTATCAACAAACGGTACAGAGAGCAAGAGACCTCATGCTGTTGAAGAACCACGATTATGGTGAGGCCTGGCGCAATCTGAGCCAGGAGAGTTTTGCGGATCTGATTCTCATGAAGCTATTGCGTATGCGACAGATAATAACCAATGAAGGCAAGACGTTAATGAGTGAAGGACTTGATGCAAATTACCTGGACATTATTAATTATGCTGTGTTCGCCTTAATTCTGTTTCAGGAAACCAATCACGCACGTGCATGAAGACAGCAGTATCCATTACAAGA
This sequence comes from Chitinophagaceae bacterium, assembly GCA_035644775.1. Lineage (GTDB taxonomy): Bacteria > Bacteroidota > Bacteroidia > Chitinophagales > Chitinophagaceae > Flavisolibacter. The sequence goes on from DASQNW010000245.1 coordinate 6,765, forward strand.
ATCATAGTAGGCGTTTTGTTCATCGTCTCAGGTGTTGTAAAAGCAAACGATCCTTTGGGCCTCAGTTATAAGATGCAGGAGTTCTTTGAGATTTGGAACACCGGCCTGGCTGGTTCTGATTTCTTTTTAAAGTCAGCTTTGATTGGCTTGTTCCATTTTCTGCATGCACATTCGCTGGCGCTTTCAGTGATCATGATAGCGCTGGAAATAATTGCTGGTGCCGCTTTGCTTATTGGCTGGAGAAAAAACTTTGTTCTTAATTCACTGTTGGTGCTGATCGTGTTCTTCACATTTCTTACGGCATATGCATATTTTTCCGGCAAGTTCAAAAACTGCGGTTGTTTTGGTGACTGCTTACCCATTGAACCCTTTACTTCTTTTATGAAAGACCTGGTGCTGTTGGTGCTGATTGGGTTTCTCATTCTGTTCAGGAAGTATATACAACCATCGTTTACAAGAAATGCCCGTTCACTGATCCTTGCTACTGTAATGTTCCTAAGCGTCGGCCTTCAATGGTACGCATTGAACTACCTGCCGCCAGTAGACTGTCTTCCGTTTAAAAAGGGGAACAACATTGCCGAAAAAATGAAAAATCCTCCAGGCTCCATACCCGACAGCTTCGCCATAAGGTTTGTGTATCAGCGAGAGGGTAAAAACCACGAGTTCTCTCCTGAAAACCTTCCTTCCGATTTGGAGAAATACACATTTGTTGACCGGGTTGATAAAATAGTACGCAAGGGGAATGCGGAACCGCCTATAAAGGGATTTACGCTGAGTGGCGAGAATATGGATTCTACATCAATTGTATTGGAGCAAAAGGAAGCTTTTCTGCTGTTTTGGGAAGACGTTAATCCTTCGAAGGCAGAACTCTGGCTGGAGGATTTTAAACAACTTTGGGCGGAACTGGAGAAGCGCAACATTCCCCTGTACGTTGTTACGCCGGCAACTGTTGAAACAGAAGCATTCCTTTCTTCCGTCGGCATACAAGGCCTTCAGGTATTTGGATGTGACAATACAGCGGTACGCACAGCAGCCCGCACAAATCCAACCTTATATCACATCGGGAAAGGTACCGTCAAAGACAAATTCAGCTTTCGCGAAATGGACAACGCAATTGCCAAGCTCAAAAAGACATAACTTCCTGTAGTGCTGCAATACGTTCTTAAAAGATGCTTCTATGGTTTATTGGTGTTGCTGGGAGTGACTGTTGTGGTATTTCTCCTCTTCCAGGGTTTCGGAGATCCGTCCAGGTTGATCATGGGCCAAACTGGAGACCCTGCCACACAGGCGGCGATAAGAAAGCAATTGAACTTAGATCAGCCTAAATGGAAGCAATTCGTTTTCTACCTGAACGATGTTTCGCCAGTTTCCATTCATTCAAAACAAGAAATAAAGGAAAAGGAACTGAATGGCTTTTTTGTTGGAGGTAATTCAAAAATTGGCATCAAGCTGCCGTTCTTGAGAACCTCTTACCAAACCAGAAAGCCAGTGGCTTCCATACTGATGGAAGCATTACCGGGCACTTTAATGCTTGCTTTTGCTGCTATGTTTATAGCAGTACTAATAGGAATTCCTCTTGGAGTGATGGCTGCGGTGAAGCAGAATACCTGGATGGATACCACCGCCGTTGTTTCAAGCATCATCGGTATTTCTGCGCCTTCCTTTTTCATGGGAATCATCATTGCTTACATTTTTGGTTTTGTGCTGAGCGACTGGACGGGGCTGCACATCACCGGCAATTGGTATGACCTTGATCTTGACACGGGCGCACGCCGGCTATCGTTGCAAAACCTTATTCTTCCCGCCATTACTTTAGGTATTCGGCCGCTCGCCATCATTACACAGCTTACCCGTAGCGCTATGCTCGATGTGCTTGACCAGGATTATATAAGAACCGCTTATGCAAAAGGTTTGGGGAGGCAGCAAGTCATCTGGCGTCACGGGCTAAGAAATGCATTGAATCCGGTAATCACCGCTATCACGGGGTGGTTCGCAGAACTATTAGCAGGTGCTTTCTTCATCGAATACATTTTTGGATGGCAGGGTATAGGGAAGGTAACAGTAGATGCGCTGGAAAAGCTTGACTTTCCCGTGGTAATGGGATCTGTATTACTATCAGCCACGTTTTTTATTGTTATCAACATACTGGCAGACATATTATATGGATTGGTAGACCCTAGAGTAGTGTTGAAATAAAGTTGCAGTGCCTCTACAGATTCTTTAACACAGCAGTTTTATTCTGCGGGTAATTGATGTATCTTTAAGTTAACAAGCCACCAAACATCCACTGCTTTTTTTCATCTCTAAAATCTTTTTCTATGGAAAGAGTTGCTGATGTATTGGGCCGTAAATTCCCCCAGTTCAATACTGTTTCATTCGACCATCTTGTTAGTGACGCTTTGTACCAAATGTGTGCAGAGAACGTTGATTTTTTGATTGTTCTGGAAAATGATCGCTTTTCCGGCATAGTCACCAGCAGCGATGTAGCTAACCGGGTACTTTATCTCGACAAACCATTAAACCAGGTGCCTGTTAGAGAGATAGTGAATACCAATCTTCCAGTTGTAACGCTAGACGATTCAATTGAGTATTGCATGCAGTTATTAGAGCGATTTAAGTCAAAGTTTCTGGCTGTATACGATCACTTCAACTTTAAAGGTGTTGTGACGGCGCAAGACATAATGCAGGAGGCATTATCAAAAACAGCAATGGAGTTTGCGTCTCCTGAGGAGCAGCCATTTACCTGGGGCTATTGAATCACCACTTCCTGAATATCGTTATTGCCTAAAGCTTCGTTGACGCGAAGCTTTATTTTTTCTCTTTGAAATTGCAGTTCCTGCTTTAGCGGCGCTACATTGGTGGTGATAAAAAGGGTCTTGTTGATGATCCTGATGCTATCAGTATATTTCGCAATAGTTTTTCCCATTAGGTTGGCCCATATTTCTTCAATTTGTAAAGCCTGTATTTCACCTTTTATTCGACTTCCGTTTAGAAATTGCCTTATTGCATCACCGATCGAATACTGACTCATGGAGTAAAGATAAACTTACACGGTGAGTTGCTTTATAGAACTTTTTCAGATCTTTTCCTCTTACAAATTCCTTTGGAAGCGCTATGGCAAACGTATCAGCTGAAAAGCCTCGTTAAGCTTTAGCAGTGATACTTCCAGGCGTTCACAACTGGTGTCAGTAATGAAAATTTGTCCATCATTTTGGGTGCATACGCGAAGTAGCAGGTTGTGAATTCGTGAGTCGTCAAGTTTCTCGAACACATCGTCCAACAACAAAATAGGAGAGAGGTGTTTTTCTTGCTTCAATACCTCCATTTCTGCTAGTTTCAAGGCGAAAAGAAGGCTCTTACGCTGACCTTGTGAAGCTATGTTTTTAAAGGATTGTTGTGCCAGGTTGAAACTAATGTCGTCACGATGTATTCCAGACGATGTGCGTTGCAACATCACGTCTCTGTTTCGATTTTTGCGGAGAATATCGGCAGTAGATGCTGTTTGCAATTCACTTTCGTAATACAAGTTGATGTCCTCATACTGCTGTGCAATTTCATTGTACAATTGCTTCACAACAGGCAAAAAGCGAAGTGAAAATTCTTGTCGTTTTTCAAATAGGTAGTCTGCTTCTTTTGCAAGTTGCAGGTCCAACACATCGAGTACGGATAGATCACGGTTGCTGTGGCGCTCCTGATCGTTTTTTAGAAAAGAATTTCGCTGCTGCAGAACCTTGGTGTATTTGATCAGGCTTTGTAAGTACACCGGATCAAGTTGTGAAAGCAAGGTGTCAACAAACTTCCTGCGCTCCTCGCTGCTCCCGATTATAAGCTGCACGTCATCTGGTGCAATCACCACGCAGGGATATCGCCCAATGTGCTTCGAAAACTTGGTATAAAAATCATCGTTGATAGAAAACTCTTTTTTCCCTGTTTCTCTTACCACACATATGGCTTGTTCCTTAGCATCGTGCAGCACGAACTCTCCCTCAATTCTGAAGCCCTGCTGACCGTGCTGCATCACAAGACCATCCTGCCTTGTGAAGTAGCTTTTGGTGAAACAGAGGTAATGCACTGCATCCAGAAGATTGGTTTTACCTACTCCATTCGGGCCGCAGATGCCGATGATCCTTTCGGTAAAACAAAACTCCTGGTGAGAATAGTTTTTGAACTGGAAAACTGATATGGAATTCAGAAAAAGGCTCACAATTTATTTGAGCCGGTAAGATACCACGGGTTGGTTATTGACTGCAAAAAATAACACATCATCCAGCAACACAGATGATCGCACATCACCCTTAATGCCCAATCCTGAGAGGAACTGCGGGAGGTATTCAACATGGCCATTGCCTCTGCCTAAGAATACGGCGCCTCTGTTAGCATTATAGCGGCTGAATTTGATTCGGGTAGAGGAATTGTTTCCTGCAAGCACTACATCTTTGTTGCCATCCTTGTTTAGGTCTGCTATTGTTATGGAATGCACCGGTGCATACTGAGCTTCTATTGGAAGCTCTCTCAAATCAAAACGATTGTTTTGATTCAGCAGGCACACAGTAGCCAGGTTGTCAACCTTCAAGGTCTGCGCATCCTCCAACTGTTCTGGAGAAAAGATGTCTTTTATTGTAGCATCAGCATAGTCGTTGTAGTGAAGGTATTTTTTTCTGAGAAAAGGCAGTTGTTGCGTTAGGTCGTCTTTTGAAACAGCGGGATAAGATTTCCCCTGAACATAATAGCAAAAAATGGGATCGAGAGAACCGTTTTCATCAAAATCCTTGAAGTAAACTTCCATGGGTTGCTTGACGCTCGCCTGGAATTGGTTGTTCCATCCCTGGTTACCTATTATAAGATCTGTGTCGCCGTCGTTATCCAAATCGCCTGCCGCTACACTTTTCCATAAGCCGGCTGAAGGAAAGTTAATGTATTGTGCAGAGGCATCTTCAAGTCTGCCGTTTTTATTAATGTACACTTTTACAGGGCACCACTCGCCGACAGTTACAAGATCAGGTTTCCCATCTTTGTTCACGTCGAGCCATGCCGCATCGGTAATCAAACCCGCTGCTCGTAGGCCCGTGCAGACAGCATCTGTTCCCTCGCTGAATACGCCCTTACCGTTATTCAATAAAATAGCGCTGGGTGCAGCCACTGGAAACAGACCAGGTGTTACGCTCCCTCCAATAAATAGGTCTATGTCACCATCAGCGTCTACATCCTGCGGCCGTACACAAGATGTGCTATAGAAAAGAGCAGGCAGCGCCTGAGCAGCTTTTGTAAAACCAGCATTTCCATCATTCAGGTACAGCCTGTCCTGCAGCAAGCTATCATTCCGGTTGAACTCGTAGCCACCTGCGCCTATATACAAGTCTAGGTCTCCATCTGCATCTGCATCAAAGAAGGCGGCAGCCACATCTTCGCAATTCTTTTCCTGTTCAAAGCCCTGGGTAGGCTGTATTACAAATTTGCCGTTCTTATTGATGAATAAGGCCGATGATAAACCTTTGGCGCCACTGATAAACAAATCTTCTGCACCGTCTCCGTTTACATCGCCCTTTATCATACACGGTCCCGACCTGGAATAATACGAAGGCAGAAGAGGCTGCACTGTAAAATCATTAAAAACGTTTTCCTTATGGGAGAAATTTAGCAGCCCTGTCGCCGTTGAGAACAGAGTTTCGGACGATGGTAAATTATGGTTGGCAATGTTGGCGCCATCGTTGTTTAGTTCAAGTGTTTGGTTTACGGGTATGTTATAAATCACCTGTTCCTTTCCGTCGGGCCACTTCACCAGCAAAGAATCTAACTGGTTTGTGTTTCCTATACCAAAGTGGAGCACCGGATCTACGCAAGACTGAAATCCACGCACGGGATTCTGCTCCTGGTACCAGCGGTTCCTTCCTGCAAACAAGATCAATTTTGCTCCCACTCCTGACGGATTTGATCTTGGACCCACCAGCCTTAGTTTCAGATATTTATTTTCTGAGAGTTCTTGTGCATTGTTTCTATATAAACGGGCTTCTTCATCGATATTATTGATCACTAGATCAAGGTCTCCGTCGTTATCGAGATCTGCATATGCGGCACCATTTGAATAGGTTTTCGCTTCTAAGCCCCAACTGTGCGCCACGTTTTCGAAACGATCATTCCCTACATTATGCATCATGTAATTTGAAAGATGCAGGCCCGGCATATGTTGAATGTATTCATCCAGGCTAGCCTTCTTGAAACCAAACATTTGGTTCTCCCTCTGTTCGGCTGAAAACGTGATGAATTCCAGATCTGTAATATCTCTCTTATACCCGTTGCTAATAAAAAGATCTTTACGGCCATCGTTGTCGAAATCGGCAAACAAAGCTGACCAACTCCAGTCGGTATTTGACACACCTGACAACTGTGCGATTTCGCTGAAGCTGCCATCGCCGTTGTTTTTTTGTAACGAATTTTTCATATACTGGGCCGGCAGTCCCTTCTCAAAAAGAAAATTGTACTGATCGTAGTTATCAAATCCCATATGCATCTTTTGCAGCCGGTGGTCCTCTGAAAGCATGTCCATCTGCACAATGTCAGGAAGCAGGTCGTTGTTATAATCGTTGATGTCTACACCCATTCCAAACAGAGAAGTATGTGCTATAGCGGTGGTTAGGCTATCTGTAAACGTGCCGTTCTTGTTATTGATGTATAAGTAATCTGGCTCCTTGTAATCATTGCTAACATAGATATCCGGCCATCCATCGTTATTCACGTCTGCTGTATTCACTCCGAGACTAAACGAATACATGTTTGAGCGAATTCCTGCAGAGGCAGAAACGTTCGTAAAACGGCCATTCTCGTTCTTAAATAGTTTGTTCTCGAGGAGCCTGCTTGCAGGTTCTTTACGCATTTCCACCCGTTCAGTTCCACGTGCATAACGCGGGTCAGATTCATTGATTAAGAACATGTCCAGATCACCATCTCTATCATAGTCAAAGAAAGAAGATTGGGTGGAATAGCCCGCATCGTCAAGACCGGTTTCTGCACCCTGTTCTGTAAAGCTGAGGTCACCATTGTTTATGTAAACGAGGTTAGTGCGTTTGCTGCTATCTGGCAAACCTGAACGGCAGACGTAGAGATCCGTTTTTCCATCTGCATTGATGTCCGTAAACGTCACTCCTGTGCTCCAGCCGCCTTTTTCGTTGATACCTGCTTTATCCGTAATGTCTTCAAAATTCATATTACCCTTGTTGAGGTAAAGCCGGTTTTTCACCATGTTTCCGGTAAAACATATGTCCTGCAAACCATCATTGTTGATGTCGCCGATGGCCACTCCGCCACCATTGTAGAAATATGGATAAAGAGCCACATTGAAATCGGGTAGTGTTTCTTTTAAGCTGTTGTTGAAGGTTATGCCTGTAGCAGTTGATGAAAGGCGAGTGAACTGTTTTTTAGAAGTGGAAGTGCAGGAAATTGAAAGAAAAACAGGAAACAGCAGTGCAATAGCAGACCTCACGAAGAACATGAACGACAAGCGGTTTTATACGGATGAAGGTAAATACAAACCAATCGCTATCTGGGTTTATGTACCAATGTTTCAAAACTATTAACTAATACAGGCATAATTCGAAACCACCAGGGCAGCTTCAAAAGCGGTAATCCCTTATTTTTGCGGCTCAATTTACTCGCCTTGGCAACTAAATACTCAAAGGAGACCTATTTATACTGGTACGAATTGATGCAGCTGATACGGCAGTTTGAACTGATGGCGGAAGAGAAATATAAGATGGAGGGGAAAATCAGGGGCTTTTTTCATGCGTATATAGGGCAGGAGGCAATTGCTGCAGGTTGTATGACAGCTACTACTCCGGACGACTCCTTTATCACCGGTTATCGCGATCACGGATTGGCCATTGCAAAGGGTGTTTCCGTGAACTCTTGCATGGCGGAACTCTATGGCAAATCTACCGGTAACGCCAAGGGAAAAGGTGGCAGCATGCACTTTTTTGGAAAAGACGTTAATTTTTTTGGTGGACATGGAATAGTAGGTGCTCAAATAGGCACGGGAGCAGGGCTCGCTTTTGCGGAGCAATACCGCGAAACCGAAAATGTAGTGCTTTGTTTTTTTGGCGATGGTGCTGCCCGCCAGGGTTTGCTTCATGAGACCTTCAACCTTGCTATGCTTTGGAAGCTGCCGGTGGTGTTCATTTGCGAGAATAACCAGTACGCTATGGGTACTTCAGTGCAACGTTCCTCAAACGTGGTTGATATTTATAAGCTTGCAGATGCTTACGAAATGCCCAGTGATGTAGTAGATGGTATGAGGCCGGAGACGGTTCACGAATCTGTTTCACGTGCAGTGAAGAGGGCCCGCGAGAAAGGTGGCCCCACGCTATTAGAAATAAAAACATACCGGTACAAAGGCCATTCTATCTCAGATCCGCAGAAATACAGAACCAAGGAAGAGCTGGAAGAATATAAATCAAAAGATCCTATTGGCATTCTCCTCACCACAATGAAAGAGAATAATCTTGCGACAGACGAGGAAATCAACCAAATCAACCAAAGAGTAGAACAGGCAGTTACAGAAAGCGTAAAATTTGCCGAGGAATCGCCGATTCCTGCTGACGACGAAATGTTGAAGGATGTTTATGTTGATCAGAATTATCCATTTATAACTGATTAAAATCCACCTATAAAATTCCCCTACATGGCTGAGACAAAACAACTAGTAGAAAAGCATGATAACCAGGTAGTGGTTGATCGTGCGAAAGATTTCTGGGGCCGCTACGGTCGTTCTATACTCATTGCAAGCACCGCAATCATTTTGTTGTGTGGTGGCTACCTGGCTTACAAATATTTTGTAAAGCAACCGCAGGAAGAAAAAGCAATGGAGGCAATGTTTAAGGCAGAAGATTATTATCGGTCCGACTCGTTGCAATTAGCCTTGAACGGTGACGGCATCAATTCTGGATTTTTAAAAATCATCAGCAAGTATGGCGGAACCAAAGCAGGTAACCTGGCTAAGTTTTATACGGGTGATATTTACCTGAAGCAGGGGAATTTTGCCGCTGCCGCAAAGCAGCTGAAGGATTTCAGCACAGATGCAAAACAGATACAGGCAAGAGCTTATAAGCTGTTGGGCGATGCATATGCGGAGCAGGGAAAAAACGGCGATGCCTTAGAAGCATATAAAAAAGCTGCCCGCCACTTTGAGGAAGATGACGTTAATTCGTCTGAATACCTTTTTAT